>JAAENI010000724.1 GCA_024224595.1 Hyphomicrobiales bacterium | reverse complement strand
CAGGCAGGTTTTTTAAGTTTTGAGTTTTTATCAATCATTTGATTTGGCAGAAAATATCCTGCCAATTGAGTTCTAATCCTATTGTCTACGATTTGTGTTAGAGTCTATCAGGTTTAGTTTGAACCATTTGATGGAGCCAAATCAGTCCATCTGCGTTGTTGCGCAACTCGCCCGATACCAGTATCGCACTGCGTTCCGCGCCTAGCATATAAACGGGTTTGGCTCCATCAAATGGTTCAAACTAAGCCTGATAGACTCTAACACAAATCGTAGACAATAGGATTAGAACTCAATTGGCAGGATATTTTCTGCCAAATCAAATGATTGATAAAAACTCAAAACTTAAAAAACCTGCCTGAAATTCAAATCACGCAGGTTTAATATCAAATAGGCGTTTTAATTAAACCAAAGGTGGAATACGCAACATCTGGCCTGGATAAATTAAATCAGGGTCTTCCAGCATTGGTTTGTTGGCTTCAAAAATCATTGGATATTTTCCACCATTATCTTTGCCGTAATTGGCGACGGCTATTTTCCAAAGGTTATCACCCTCCTTAACCTCATGAAGCACGACATCGCCTGCCTCGGCATTGGCAACTTTCACACCGCCAGTTTCAACATTCGAAATTCCCAAAGTGTTACCAACCGCAACAATAGCTTTTTCGAATATCGACTGATCTGCTACATCACCTTTAATGACGGCGGTGTCACCATCAACCTCGACGACAAGATTTTCTGATCCCAAATCAAAGCTGTCCAGCTCCTTTTTCAGATCATCAGCTGACGGCGGTGTTTCATCACTTCCAATTCCCAGCTTCTTGCCGACAGATTTTACAAAACTAAATAGACCCATTTATGCCTCCTGTTAAAACTAATCCTAATTTTACACTGGATTGAGATTTGGGCAAGCAAAGTTTTGAAAAAATCTATTCTGCGGCAAATCTGACAGTTGGAGCAGCACCAAGCACTTCACTATCCACATAAGACTCAAATTTGGAAAAATTGGCAACAAACATCTCCACCAGCCCTGATGCCTGCCTGTCATAGGCCTGACTGTCAGACCAGGTAGACCTTGGATCAAGTATATCATCATCAACACCTGCCAGTGAAATTGGAACCTCAAAACCAAAATTGGCATCTGTCCTAAATGCAGCATTATTAAGTGTTCCATCCAACGCTGCGCTTAACATGGCTCGCGTGGCCTTAATTGGCATGCGATTACCAACTCCATAGGCGCCACCAGTCCAGCCAGTATTTACCAGCCAACATTTTACATCATGTTTGGCAATCAAATCTCTTAGCAAATTGCCATATTCTGATGGATGACGCGGCATAAAAGGTGCACCAAAGCACGTGGAAAATGTCGCCTCAGGTTCGATTACGCCTTTTTCAGTCCCGGCTACCTTTGCTGTATATCCGGAAAGAAAATGGTACATTGCCTGGGCAGGAGTAAGTCGCGAAATAGGTGGCAATACACCAAATGCATCAGCAGTCAGCATAATGATATTCTTTGGGTGAGGCGCTATTCCAGTCGTTGATGCATTTGCGATGAAATCCAATGGATAGGCACACCGGGTATTTTCAGTAAGTGAACTATCTCCAAAATCAACCTGGCAATTCTCATCCAGAATTACATTTTCCAGCACAGTCCCAAAGCGTTGTGTAGTCGAATAAATTTCCGGTTCCGCTACCTGGGACAGGTTTATTGTTTTTGCATAACAACCGCCTTCAAAGTTGAATATGCCCTTTTCCCCCCAACCATGCTCATCATCACCAATTAAAGTACGCATAGGGTCCGCTGACAAAGTTGTTTTGCCAGTACCCGACAGGCCAAAGAACACGGCTGCGTCTTCATCCGAACCAATATTTGCCGAACAATGCATCGGCATCACCTGTTTGGCAGGTAGAAGGAAATTCAGGAAGGAAAATACTGATTTCTTCATTTCACCCGCATAAGAGGTTCCGCCAATCAGAACTATTCTCCTGGTAAAATCGCAGGCTATGATAGTCTCGGTACGACATCCGTGCCGTTCAGGGTGAGCGCGAAAATCAGGAAAATCTATAACGGTGAATTCCGGCAGAAAACTATCCAGTTCGCTACGCTCGGGTATGATGAGCAAATTACGGATAAATAAAGAATGCCAGGCCAATTCTGTAATCACCCGGGTAGGGAGTCTATTTTCAAAATCAGCTCCACCGACAAGGTCCTGCACAAACAGTTCACGACCCTTGGCATGATCCAGAAAATCCTGAAATAAAATCTCGAACTTACCCGGTTCCATAGATTTTGTATTTTCCCACCACACACAATCACTGGTCAGTTCATCACGGACAACAAATTTATCCTGCGCTGAACGACCGGTATGCTGACCAGTCAATGCGACCAATGCACCGCCTGCAGCCAAAGAAGTTTCTCCGCGACAAAGTGACTCTTTGTAAAGTTCCGGTTCGTTGAGATTCCAGTATATTCCGCTAAGATCCTCAAACCCCAGTTCAGACAGTTTAGCGTTATGGTTGTAAATACCGATTTGTTTCACGATGAATTCGCCTTTAAGTCCATCCCAGTAAACGGAAGAAATTGGAGGGAAAGTACAATGAAGCATAATCTACATTTTCACATGATGACTAACAAGATTACCAACAGGAAAAACTAATGATTTCAAAACATTAATCGATTTAATAATTTAAAACGTTTAAATTGCATTGATTTTGGAATTGGTGTTTTAACGGATTGATTATGTAAACCAACAGGTTATCAGGCATTTCCATCTTGTCAGCACGAATGTGACTAATTAAGTATGCAAGAAGAAAACTCACTTGAGACAACAAGAATGCCACAATTTATTCGCAATTTTGGCGCCAATGCCTTCTAGTCAAACTATAGATCAACAAAAAGAAGACTTTTTCAAGGAACTTACATATGGCGACAATCGCTTTGGTTGATGATGACCGAAATATCTTGACTTCTGTTTCAATTGCTCTGGAATCAGAAGGCTACAAAGTTGAGACCTATACCGATGGTGCTTCCGCGCTTGATGGATTATCTGCACGTCGTCCGGACTTGGCAATATTTGATATTAAGATGCCACGTATGGATGGCATGGAACTGTTGCGACGATTAAGGCAGAAATCTGATCTTCCGGTGATTTTCCTGACATCCAAAGACGACGAAATTGACGAATTATTCGGTTTGAAGATGGGCGCGGATGATTTTATCAAAAAGCCGTTTTCTCAACGATTACTGATTGAGCGCGTTCGAGCAGTTTTGCGCCGGTTTTCTACGCGTGACAACAATATCAAATCTACCGAAAATGGCGGTTCAAAGATTTTGGAACGCGGCGATCTGGCAATGGACCAGGAACGCCACGCTTGTACCTGGAAAGGCAACGATGTGACTTTGACAGTTACTGAATTTCTAATCCTTTTTTCACTGGCACAGCGACCTGGCGTTGTAAAAAGCCGGGATTCGCTGATGGATTCCGCTTATGATGATCAGGTTTATGTAGATGATCGCACCATCGACAGTCACATAAAGCGTCTGCGCAAGAAATTCAAAGTCCACGATGACGATTTTGAAATGATCGAAACTTTATATGGCGTTGGATATCGATTTCGCGAAAACTAGGTTCAAATATCAATGCTGGAAACGAGATGATTCTTGATAGCCGATAAAGTTCCCAGGAAATCGCCACCTGCAAAGCAAGGTAAAAAAAGCAGACCAGGTCTTTTGGCGCGCATCAAAAGGATTATCACGCTAAATTTATTCTCCTCCCTGTCGCGGCGAATTGCTACCCTCAATCTTATTGCACTCGTTGTGCTCATGTCAGGCATATTGTATCTCAATCAGTTTCGCGAGGGGCTGATTGATGCCCGGGTTGAAAGTCTGATGATTCAAGGGAGAATTATTGCTGGAGCGATCGCAGCCTCCGCAACCGCTGACACAAACGCTATCGCAATCAACCCAGACAAATTCATAGAGTTGCAAGCCGGCGAAAATACCCCACCAAACTTGAATCCTGGCACCAATTTGGATTTTCCCTTAAACCCGGAACGCGTCGCTCCTTTGCTACGAAGCCTCATTAAACCAACTCAAACCCGTGCCCGCATCTATGATGCTGAAGGCTCTT
Source organism: Hyphomicrobiales bacterium (assembly GCA_024224595.1). GTDB lineage: Bacteria > Pseudomonadota > Alphaproteobacteria > Rhizobiales > Rhizobiaceae > JAAEMP01. The sequence goes on along the minus strand of JAAENI010000724.1, from coordinate 5,183 downwards.
TATTGTTGGATTCACGGCATTTATATGCCGGGGGTCGGGTGCAACGTTATAATTTGCCAGCTTTGAACAAAAAAGAACCAGGCATGACTGAACGCATAGGCAAAACACTCAATCGCTGGTTGCAAAAAAATGATTTACCGATCTATCGTGAACTGATTGGCAATTCAGAGCAGTATCCGGAAGTCAAAGAGGCACTGATTGGCGGTCCGGCGACCGTCGTCAGAATGACCGAACCCGGTGCATTGATCGTGTCAGTTGCTGTACCAATTCAGCGGTTTCGCGCGGTTCATGGTGTCCTGCTATTATCCACGCAGGGCGATGACATTGATCGCATTGTTACCGGCGAACGTATCGCAATAATGCGTGTTTTTCTCATCGCATCAATTGTCACACTGATTCTGTCATTTCTTTTGGCCAGTACAATTGCTCACCCTTTGCGGAAACTGTCTGAAGCGGCCATTCGGGTTGGATATGGTACCAAGTCAAGAATAGAAATTCCTGATTTTTCAGCAAGGCAGGATGAAGTTGGCAACTTATCCACCGCTTTGCGTTCGATGACTAACTCTCTTTATTCACGTATTGAGGCGATTGAACAATTTGCCGCCGACGTTAGCCACGAACTCAAAAACCCCTTAACTTCCTTACGCAGCGCAGTTGAAACCATGCCACTGGCAAAAAACACGGCTTCAAGGAAGCGATTGATGGATGTTATTCAACACGACGTCATTCGCCTTGACCGTCTGATTACAGATATATCAAACGCATCTCGACTGGATGCAGACTTGGTGCGTGATGACACGCAGGTCATAGACCTGGCTCAGTTACTTCAGGACGTGACAGCTGCCAATCGCGAGATTAAACAAAAAGGCCGCCAATTATCCATTAATCTGGAGATAGCCAAGCAAACATACTCAAAACAAAAATATCTGGTTTCCGGCCATCAGGTGCGTTTAGGCCAGATATTTACCAATCTCATCGATAATGCCCGTTCTTTTGTTCCCGCAGATACCGGCAAGATAGAAATCAAACTCCAACACAATCATTCTGAAATTGAGATTATTGTGGAAGATAATGGACCGGGCATCGAAGCAGAAAATATCTCCAGAGTATTTGAGCGATTTTATACCGATCGCGCTGGCACTGATGGATTTGGCCAAAATTCAGGATTGGGCCTGTCAATCTCAAAACAAATAGTTGAAGCCCATGGCGGAACTATTGAAGTTGAAAATGCCGCCGAATCCGGCGCGCGGTTTACGGTCTGTCTGCCCGCCGAAAAATAACGGAATCGACGCTTTTTTTACATCAAGCAGCATCCCATGACGACTTGCATGGAGAAAGTTTAATCAGTGGAAAAAAGCATCATCAACCATCACTGCACCTGTATCAAAATCAATTCTGTCGGTGTCATGATAGAAGGAAAATCCGGCGCAGGTAAAACCTCTCTGGGTCTGGGCATGCTGAATGCTGCACGTATTCGCGGAATTGATTTTGCTATGGTGTGCGACGATCAGGCGCTGATTAATATCCAGGGAAACAACGAACTGTGGGTAAAAGCCCCTGTGTCAATTGCCGGTAAGGTTGAGTTGTATGGCGCGGGGATTGCTGAAGTCGAACATGTCGATCATTGCCAAATTCAATTGGTGTGTGAACTGATCAATCAGACAGACATTATGCGCTATCCCTGCCCATTGAACTGTATCCGATTTGGCATCAAGCTGGATTACGTTCAGGCACCCTGGCAACACGAAGCACAGAGTATTAGGATTCTATTACAAAAACTCTCATTATCGCTTTAGAGCTGCCCAATAATTACCATTGGGAAATTGCAACAAATTCCTTGCGGTGGACAAATTTTTTGACATGATATACTGCAACAACCCCATTCTTAAACAACGGTGATTTCATGATCGGCATTGTATTGGTTACCCATGGCAGACTTGCCAACGAATTCTGCGGTGCTTTGATACATGTCGTCGGGCCCCAACAACAAATCACCTCAATTGCGATTGGCGCCAATGATGATATGGAAAATCGCCGTCAGGACATTCTCGATGCCGTAGAGCAGGTCGGGAGTGGCGATGGCGTTGTAATTCTGACAGACATGTTTGGCGGAACCCCTTCAAATCTGGCAATATCTATCATGCGACCTGGAGAAATTGAGGTATTGGCGGGTGTCAATCTGCCAATGTTGATCAAACTGGCTAGTATCCGCCAGGAATGCAATATCAAGCAAGCGATTGAGGCAGCAAAAGAATCCGGTCGCAAATACATAAATATCGCCAGTGAGTTGCTGGATGACTGACCCCAATGAATCGATACGGGTGCTGAAAATATGTAATAAACGCGGTCTCCACGCCAGAGCTTCGGCAAAATTTGTTCAATTGGCAGAAGAGTTTGATGCAACAGTCACAGTCAGCAAAGATGGACATGTTGTTGGCGGAACTTCGATAATGGGTCTGATGATGCTTGCTGCTGCCAAAGGCAGCGAAATTCACGTTTCTGTATCCGGTTCTGAAGCCCAAAAAGCTATGGAAGCGCTTAAGCAACTTGTTGAAAACAGGTTTGGTGAAATCGAGTAACGAACAAATATGTTATCTATTTGTAAGCTATGTCGCATATAGGCATAAAGATTTCTTTATATGACATTGCCATAACCAATCGAAGCTGCTAGATGATGGCTCAAATCACTTGCCGTTCCATATCACAACAGACCTACTGTCAGTGGATGCGGGACGAGTTTCAAATCTCTCTGACAAATAAATATAAGGAACCACCCATGTCTCTGTCACCTGATTATGTAATCAAAGACATCAACGAAGCAGACTTTGGTCGCAAGGAAATTGACATTGCCGAAACCGAAATGCCGGGTCTGATGGCCTGTCGTGAAGAATATGGCGAGTCAAAACCGTTGAAAGGAGCGCGCATTACAGGCTCCCTTCATATGACTATTCAAACGGCTGTCTTAATTGAAACTCTAAAGCTGCTGGGTGCAGAATTGCGCTGGGCATCTTGTAATATTTTCTCCACCCAGGACCATGCAGCAGCGGCAATCGCCGCAACCGGAATTCCAGTATTTGCCGTCAAAGGCGAATCTCTTGAAGAATATTGGACCTACACAGATCAGATATTTCAATGGCCGGATGGCGGGGTATCCAATATGATTTTGGACGATGGTGGTGATGCCACCATGTACATCCTGTTGGGCGCGCAAGCCGAAGAAGGTAACGATGTCCTGTCAAAACCTCAAAGTGAAGAAGAAGAAGTTCTATTTGCTCAAATCAAAAAGCGCATGGAATTATCCCCTGGTTGGTTTACCAAACAGCGTGCTGCAATAAAGGGTGTAACGGAAGAAACTACTACCGGCGTCCATCGTCTTTATCAATTGGCTGAAAAAAACATGCTGCCGTTTCCGGCAATCAATGTGAATGATTCGGTTACAAAATCAAAATTTGACAATAAATACGGTTGCAAAGAATCTCTGGTTGATGGCATCAGGCGCGCCACCGATGTGATGATGGCTGGAAAAGTTGCCGTTGTTTGTGGTTATGGCGATGTCGGAAAAGGTTCTGCTGCCTCCCTCAGTGGCGCTGGCGCTCGGGTAAAAGTTACAGAAGTTGACCCGATCTGTGCTTTGCAGGCCGCAATGGATGGTTTTGAAGTCGTTACCTTGGAAGAGGTTGTTTCTTCTGCTGATATTTTCATCACAACAACAGGCAATAAAGACATCATTCGTATCGAGCATATGCATGATATGAAAGATATGGCAATCGTTGGTAATATTGGGCATTTTGACAATGAAATTCAAATTGCCGCCCTGAAAAACCATAAATGGACCAATATCAAACCCCAAGTGGACATGGTGGAATTTCCAACTAAAAATCGCATCATTTTGCTATCTGAAGGCCGGTTGTTAAACTTGGGCAACGCGACTGGCCATCCAAGCTTTGTGATGTCGGCATCATTTACCAATCAGGTTCTAGCTCAAATTGAATTGTATTTGCGCACAGATCAGTATGACAACAGCGTACATGTTTTGCCAAAACATCTCGATGAAAAAGTTGCAAAACTGCATTTGGACAAACTTGGCGCAAGTTTAAGCAAATTATCCAATGAGCAGGCTGACTATATAGGCGTCAAACCTGAAGGCCCTTTCAAACCGGAACACTACAGGTATTAATTAATACCAGGTTATGCACAATATATTGTGGTCATGGGGTTGACAAACTCGATGGCCACTTTTTTTTCGCAAAGAGCTTCCAGCTGATTCGCAAATTCGCTAAACTGAAGCGAATCACACAACTCACGGAACCAGAGAGTTCCATGTAAAAAATGAGCGTCACTGACAGGGCAAATCCGGTTTTTCAAGCGGCTGAAGGACCAGGAAATGCCGATTGGTATTCCCGTAAAATTACCCGAACATAAATGTTCTGGTTTCAATTATTATGATTCGTTCAAACCAATGCTGGTTTTTTCGTAATATTCTAGCTCAAACCGATTTGGCAATCGGCGCAGGCAATTGACGCCGCAAATGTAATTCGAAACAGGGACATTTATGAGCGCGATTTCACCAGCAGTTTCTGCACAGTCCAACATCCAGGAAACAGGCACGTTGGTGGAGGTCTTCAATTCGCTGGGGCTAATCGAAAAATTCGCGGGAATTTCTGTTGGGTCTGGCGAGGTCATGCTCCTGGCGTTATTCGGCGGTGCCATGAGCTTCGCATTAATGGCAGCGTTCTGGTTGATACGAGAGCGAAATCGTGCAGCTGATGAAATCCGGTTGCTGCGCCAGTCTTTGTCCAGCAACAAGGCAACCATCGAACGCAATGATGCATTGGTCAATGTGGCTGATCAGAGAATGGTATTGTGGAATGGTAACGAGAATATGCCAGTCGTACTGGGCAGTCTGTCAAATGCATGTGGTGCGCCAAAATCAAAAACGGAATTTCTCTGTTTTGGAAAATGGATTACCGGTACCAGCTGCAAAACATTTGAAGAAGCGCTGTCTGGATTACGTAAAAAAGCTGAAGCATTTGATATGGCTTTGCAGACTACAGGTGGAAGCGTCATTGAAGCCCAGGGTCGAACCTCAGGTGCCTATGCATTTGTACGCTTTATTGAACTTTCTGGAGATCGGGCAGCGCTAGCTCATTTGGAAGCTGAACATACAAAACTATTAACAACGT
>JAAENI010000723.1 GCA_024224595.1 Hyphomicrobiales bacterium | reverse complement strand
TTTTCCTATCACATCTCCAACACCGATATTGATTGACGGTTCTCTGAAATAGACAGGTTTGGTTTGTGCGTGAATATCAGTAATATGAACGAGCGTGACATTGCCAAAATCATCAAATTTCAGAATATCTTCCTGTTTCATTGCCTGGGTTGCAGCCAGCGCACTCCAGTTGCCAACAGAATTCGTCCCCATCAAAGCCGTCGCTGCGACGCCAGCCTGCAAAAAATCTCGACGCGAAATCATAATTTTTCCCTCCACTGTAACAAATTATCTAAGCCGGTTGCTTGTTTTTTTCAGGAGTTTCATTTGGCCTGAAAATAGCCTGCACTCTCGGTATTCATATTACCCCTCCAGGCACCACCGATATCATCTATCCCACACTAATTGACTTCTTCGCCTCATATAGCGAACCGTCATCATCAACCCATGTGAAGTGAAACTCTCCGCTCTCATCCACCCGGGAGGTGAACTGGATATAGGGATTGGCCGAAATCGCCGGCTCCAGAGCCGCCTCAAACACCGTCTTGCCATTAAACTGCGCCTTGAACGCATTGATGATCTTGCGTGGGATCAACTCGCCGCTCTCCTTGTCCTTGCGACGGCCCGATTCCATCTTGTGGCTGATCAGCGTCTTGATGGTGATCACTTCACCAGCAGCTGCCTTCTTGGGTACT
>JAAENI010000722.1 GCA_024224595.1 Hyphomicrobiales bacterium | reverse complement strand
ATCCTTGCCGCCATATAAAAAGTCATCATCCTCACCGCCATTCAGCGTATCAAGTCCGGCAAGGGCGGAAAGTATGTCATTGCCTTTGCCGCCATACATGGTGTCGTTACCGGCATCCCCGATAATCTTGTCATCGCCATCACCGCCATAGAATGTATCGGTGCCGCCTTTACCCTTCATCACATCCTTGCCGTCACCACCGGTCAGGACGTTATCATTGGCATCTCCGATCAACCGGTCATCAAAATTTGAACCGGTGAGATTTTCAATGCTGATCAGGGTGTCAACACCACCACCGCCAGTGTTCATTCCCGTATATTGCAGATATACGTTTACGCCAGAAGCCGCATCCTCATAGCTTGCGGTATCTGTATCAGCCCCGCCATCAAGCAAATCATCTCCGTCACCACTAATAAGAATGTCATCACCTGCCTCTGCATATATGATACCGCCGTTTTCGGGAGCAGTGATAACCTCGTTACTTTCGTCACCGAAATAAATATCCCGCGATCCATAATGAAGATTGATTTGAGAAAAATGCACAACACGTTGCGTCCCAGGAGCATCAGCAATTGATAGCACAGGGTGCCAGTCGGAGTCGGGGGCCATTACCCATACTGAGATGCCTCCGCCAACGTCATCCATAGCGACGTAAATATTGCCATTCAAAACCTGAATTTCTTTCAGTTCACCCTCGGGAATTGTGATCTGGTTCAGCTCATAATCGCTATTGATGGAATGTAACATCATAGTCGAATCGCCATCCGACTGAGAGGTGTTTGCAAAGAACACCATGTTACCATTAAATTCGGCAAACCCTCTTGGATACGACCCCGAACGCCCTTCTAAAAATTCCGCTACAAGGGTGATATTTTCATCAGCGTCCATTCTGTAAAGTTCATTATTACCCCCGGCTGTTTCAGCAGTAATATATACATAGGCGCCAAAAACATGTGAACGGGTGAACAAAAAGGAGTTTGCAGAACCGGGATTAATATCACTCACACGAACCAGTCCATCAGTTTGGTCCAATCGATAAAGTTCCATACCAAAAACATTGTTCACGGCAGTGAAATAGTAATTGTCGTTAAATTCGAAAGCCAATTTTGGTGAAGACCATGCCGCGCCCGGAGCAATATCTGAAACCAATTCCCATTGATCGTCAGAATTGAATGTCCAAAGCTCTCTTCCATATACGAATGTATCGATCATTGCATACAACGTATTTTCAAGTGAATACATCCACAAGAAATCAAAACTACCCGGATTTTCTGAAAAATTGACAATTGGAATAACGACGCTATTTACTGCGTCAAACACCCACGGTACCCGGACACTCCCGTTGGCAGAAGCAAGGCCGACTGATTGATTATTGTAGTCTACCACCCAACCAAGATCTGTTATTGAGTCTAGATCGGGGAAAAAATCTGACAATAGAAATGCAGATTTGTCATCAAAAACTACAATAGTTTCGTAATTATCGGAATCATACCTGGCTTCAGAGTAGAAGCGACCCGGAAATCCGTCCAAAGTAACTTTATAGTTAACTTGTGGAAATGAAGATTCGCTACCAACTCGAATATCCGCGAATAATTCTAAAGTACCGTTCTCTGTAATTGTCCAAAGCTCAGTGCCGTATTGACTGTTTCCTGTTTCGTCAACTGCGCTACCGGCTACTAGTATTTGGTCAAATTCGCTGAAGGCACCGTGGTAGGGAGTGAAGCTCTCGCCAGACGGAGTATTTAATTCGCTGAGTTCTCCAATAGAGGTGTCGAAAGAATATAGGCGGTTCTCACCACTACCTTTGAATGCAGAAACGAATAAACCCTCTAGACCACTGACCCACACGCTAATTCACCTTGAAAATTATTGAAACTATGCAGGTAGTCAGCAGGGTTCTCATTTTTCCTGCACTGCCACGATTTTTTATTCTAGTATTTCTTTGGAACCTTGTCACCCCCACGAGATGGGACATGTTAGTAGCACATCATTTGTCCTCTTTATGTAGCACATGAATTGTCCGGTTTAAGATGTCCTCACAGGAGGGCGTCATATGAACCGGACTTCATGGTTACAGGAGAGACGAATGGACAAATTTATTGGTGTTTTATCACGATATAGAAAGAAGCGATTGTCAGGGCGGGATGCTGCGGAGATATTGGGGATGTCGGAGCGAACCTTCCGACGTTATCGCCAACGTCATGAGGCAGAAGGCCTGGAGGGTTTATTTGACCGGCGGCTGGGTAAAAAGTCGGCCCGAGCTGTGCCTGCCGACAAGATCACATGGATGATTGATCAATATAAGACGCGTTATCTGGGCTGGAATGTAAAACACTTCCATGATCACCTGGTCAAGCATCACAATTTCAATTGGAGTTACACCTGGACAAAGACCCAACTGCAGCAGCACGGGCTTGTGATCAAGGTCAGGGGTCGCGGCAAGCACCGGCGTATGCGGCCACGCAGGCCGTGTATCGGCATGATGTTACATCAGGACGGTTCGACCCATGAATGGCTTGAAGGTCAACCAAAGCTGGATCTGATTGTGACGATGGATGATGCCACATCGCAGGTTTATTCGGCGTTTTTATGCGATGAGGAAGGCACAGGTTCCAGCTTTCGTGGGTTTTTGGAAGTGTTTGAGAACCACGGTTTGCCCTGTTCAATCTATACGGATCGCGGCAGCCACTATTTCCATACGCCAAAGGCTGGTGAGAAAGTCGACAAACACCGCCTGACCCAGTTTGGCCGCGCTCTGCATCAACTGGGCATTGAGCACATAGCCGCTTATTCACCCCAGGCGCGGGGCAGATCGGAACGTGCCTTTCAAACCTTTCAGGACAGGCTGATCAATGAACTGAAGTTTCATGGTATCAACGATATAGCCAAAGCAAATGATTATATTACAAAGGACTATCTTCCAGATCACAATGAGCGCTTTGCCACTGCGCCGCTGGATGAAACCAGTGCCTTTGTGCCACTTGCTGTTCCGGCAATACTGCGCGATATCATGTGCGTACACACTCAACGTATCGTGCGTAAAGACAATACGGTGTCTTACAAAAACCTGATACTGCAATTGCCACAAAGCCCTCACCGCCACCATTATGTTAAAGTCAGGGTCAGGGTGCAGGAATATCCAGATAGCACAATCGCCATCTT
>JAAENI010000721.1 GCA_024224595.1 Hyphomicrobiales bacterium | reverse complement strand
GCGATCCACATCAAATGGTGCGTTGATCCAGATTATGTTACAATTCGCTTATAACTATCAGCATATGGCAACCCTCATCAAAGACACTCACAATCTGTTTCAAACATTGCAAAGCGGTGGTTTTTCTGATCAGCAGGCCGAAGCATTGAAAGCCGCATTTGATAGCATTGATTTATCTGAACTTGCCACCAAAGACGATATCAAAGACCTGCGCATTGAGATTTACAAAGTCACCACTGCGCAAACATTGATCATAATCGGTGCGATGGTGGCACTGGCCCAAGTGCTTTAATACGGCTTGAAATTTCTATCATCATGCTGTCATCAACCAAAAAACCGAATACTGACTGGATGTCGACCGAAGACAAGATATTGTCGATGACCAATCATCAACTGCAGACAGAAATGCCACCGCTAATGCGCATTCAGGGATTTAGCGAAGAAGAAATTCGACGAGCTCTGCAGATCGTTGTTGAGTTTCGTGAACAGCATCAAATGCCGATCATCGAATAGCGGCAAATCGGTTCTTTCAAATCAAATATGGCTCAACAGAGCCGTGAAACAGACGATGGTTCGCGAATCTTTTATTGTGCGACCCTTGTTGATTTGCATTGAATATCCGTATTCTCACTCCCCTTTTCTTCCACAATTTCTCTGTTGTTGGCTGCGCCCGAGATTGGCTTGGGCCCGGCCAGCAACAGGAGAAGTAAAATGGCTGAAGAAACAACGATAAGAACCGCAGCAATTCGAAAACTGAACGATGATTTGCGCACCGGCAAATC
>JAAENI010000720.1 GCA_024224595.1 Hyphomicrobiales bacterium | reverse complement strand
GGCGCAATCTTGAAAAACATGTCTGAAGCAAACCATAACACGGCCCAATGGGCTCGTGATGGAAACCTGGCGATTATTGAAGAATTTGCCCACCTTGAAAGTCAAAATACCATTGGAGCGATGGAATTATTTATTGCCCGGCATCCAGACCACATTTTGGTTGAAAAGGCACAACAAATTATTCAGCGCCTGGAGGCCAGAAAACTAAAATAACACTGGTAAACCTGATGGAAACCAGACCATAAGACTATTGAGAAACAGGAAAAAAAATGAGCGGCACCGGACACACAACAAAAAATGTTGCCTCGACAGGCGATCAAACAATAGACGGTGTTCTCTCCGGCACCGCCTGGAATGATGCAACTTTGTATTATTCATTTCCCACCAGCGCCAGTGAATACACATATGGTAGCGAGAGGAATACATTGTCATCGATTTCTGCATTGCAGGAAACCGCAGCACATGCAGCGTTAAACATTGATGATGGAAATGCTGCCAGTGATGGATTTTCTCTAGAAGGTTTTACCAATCTGAATGTCGAGTACACCACCGCTACCAATGCCCATCTTCGCCTGGCTCAATCCGATGCACCCAGCGTCGCATGGGCCTATTATCCTTCCACAAGCAACGCGGGCGGTGATGTCTGGTTTAGCGACAATTACGGTATACCCTCCCCAAAACCCGGCAATTATGCCTGGTTCACCATGATTCATGAACTGGGTCACGCGCTGGGGCTAAAGCATGGACATGAAACCGGTGGTAACGG
>JAAENI010000719.1 GCA_024224595.1 Hyphomicrobiales bacterium | reverse complement strand
GATGGATAGATAATGCGATAATCAATTGGTTCATTCCGGGAAAAATAATCCGGGGTCGCACCAGTCTCGATATGGCTTCGGATTTTTGTATTCACGCATCTGATCGGCCCGGTCATCGCTCAGCCAATGGCGATCTACCTGAATCTTGTATCTCCGAAGGTCAACTTCCCATTGGAAGTCATGGCCTTAGAGTCTGTTCAAGGCCTGGCAGCAATATCGCTATTCGCGACCCATCGCAATGGCGAATTCAGTTTCACTCTAGCCTTGTTCGTTGTGCGACGGTTCACTATCTCCTTTCCGCCCCTGGGGGTTGCGGAGCATTGAGGGCTTTCTTTCTCTCCTGTCCAATATCCTCAACTGGTTCCAAAGGGGCCGAAATAAGGCAAATTACGACGCTGACACCTGTTAATATTTAGTCGCAAGTTTTGATCTCAATCAAAGCCAGCAACACGAGCTACACGCTAAGCTCACCTCAAACAGGAGACAAAAATGCCAGATTGGTCAGCCCGCAAACAATTACTGGAATCCCGCTTGATGGAGCTGGATAATAACCTGCACAAAATTGAAGATCGCCTGGATGAACCCCATTCTAAGCGATTTGAAGATTTTGCCACTGAAACCGAAGATACTGAAGTGCTTGAAAGTCTTGGCAATGCAGGCTTGAAAGAAATAGCAATGATCAAGGCAGCTCTCAAGCGTATCAAAAATGATACCTATGGCATTTGCCAGCAATGTGACGAAAATATTCTGACTGAACGCTTGGAAACTCTACCCTACACGCCACTGTGCAAGGATTGCGCGAGAAAAAATTAAACTCTGCCCAATTGCCGAAAATGCCTGATCAACGTCGTGTTCCCCGTCAGCATTCATGAGACATTATTGTATGTTTGCCTAAGAGATGAGTTTCTGGAGGCAGGCAAAAACGTCTGTCAGGCGATATAATACGTGAGGCCTCGACTGACGAGGTGAATAGCGCTGCGTTTTCTGGACGCCCTGCGGTTTCAATTCTTGCTGCTTTTCAAAGTCAGCAGGTGACAGCATCCCATTGTTAGCATATTTGCGTTTTGGATTGTAGAACATCTCGATGTAATCGAACACATCCGATCTTGCGTCTTCACGTGTTCGATAGGTTTTCCGCCTGATCCTTTCGCGCTTGAGTAAGCTGAAAAAATTTTCGGCAACAGCATTATCATGGCAATTACCCCGACAGCTCATTGAATGTTCGAGATTGTGTTGCTTTAGAGTCTATCAGGTTTAGAAATGATGCCCAATCAATGCTGGTGAATTGGGAGCCTTGATCTGAATGGGTCAGCACTTTGTTCTTTGGCTTCTATTTGTTCGGTTTATGATACACATCGCTCGCTATGTGACGACGGTTTTGAAAGCCCAACCACACTGGTTGCACAACTTCAACGCTCGTCAGACCGACAAACCAAAACAATCACAATCAGTGGAAATGACTTTCTGAGCAAGCTCTACCTGTGACCGAAATCAAGGTTACCGAACACCAGAATTATCGTTACCTTTCAAGGTGTTAACGCAATTCGACGACTCGAATTATAAATTGGTGCGGGCACCGGGACTCGAACCCGGACAGCACAAGGCCGAGGGATTTTAAGTCCCTTGCGTCTACCAATTCCGCCATGCCCGCAACACACAAACCGATACCCATTATTGCATATGATTACAAGCGGGATATTCGTTATTGTTAATTCTTGATACCCTAACGCAAATGCAATTTCAGGGCGCCAATTTCGCGCGCACCCAATTGTCTGAGATTATTAGCGATATCCGCATTCAAAATTTCGACCACATGATCTCCACCCTGTTCACCCAGCGCTGCTATACCGTATAAAAAGGGTCGCCCCAGAAGCACAAATTGTGCGCCAAGTGCCAGTGCCCTGATCACATCAAGCCCGCTTCTGATTCCGCTATCATAAAGTATTGCACATTTGCCACCTACCGCTTTGACAATCTGCGGCAATACATCAATGGCAGCAGGTGCACCATCAAATTGTCTGCCGCCATGATTGGATACGATAATGCCATCAATACCGGCTTCAACCAGTTTTTTCGCATCATCTTGATGTAAAATGCCCTTGACGATAATTTTTCCCTGCCAGTTATCTCTGATGAATTTCAAATATTCAAGACTAAGAGCATCAGTAAGCTGGCGACCGAGAAAAGAGGAAACCTCTCTCAGATCTCCGCTCGTGGCATATTTTTCAAGAGTTGGAAATCCAGGGCGCCCATGGCACAAAGTAGCCCAGGCCCATTGCGGTCTGGCAGCAACGCGCAACAACGTTGTCAAACTGGTTTCCGGCGGCACTTTTAATCCCGCTTTGCGCTGTCGCTCACGCATGGAAGGCGTCGGCACATCTGCGGTAACAACCAGCGTCCTGAAACCGCTTTGCCATGCCCGATTGATAATATCAATACAGACATCTCTGTCGGCAGGTACATATAACTGAAACCAGCCATTACCTTCGCAAAGCGGCCCAACGGTCTCGGGCGTTTCACAGGCAACCGTACTCAGGCAATAAGGGATATTGTTGCGCGCAGCTGTTTTTGCCAGCATATGTTCCCCGCCGGGCCACATCAGACCGGTCATGCCGACAGGCGCAATACCAAATGGTGAACTGTAGGTTTCACCCAGCAAATTTGTTTGCAGGGGAACATCGAAATTGCCTTCAAAAAATTTTGGCAGCATTTCAACGGCCTGTAGCCGCTCGCGATTATACCCAACCAATCGTTCGACACCAGTTCCACTATCCAGATATTCCCAGGCGAAAAACGGCATTCTGCGTTTTGCCGGTATTTCCAAATCGGCAATTAAAGGATAGATATCAGAATATTTTGAATCACTATTCACATACTGGTGTCGCATTTACCCGCTCAACCTTGCTGTTGCGAACCAAAGGCCCCATGAGCACGGTCCTTCAAGAATATCTGAATATCAGTAACCAACTTTTTCTGTCAATAACAACCGCCAGCGTTCAATTGCAAATGGTGGAAAATATATATCTGGCAGGCCTTCCATGATTGTCATAAAAAGCATAATCTATTTTATCGTCGGTTCAACAACAACACAAAAGCAAATTCATGCTCGCCAAATTGCGCAGTTTTCTGATTAAATCCAGCGAGGCAAGCACGCCTGAAGAACAATTTGACGCATCCGATCAACAGGTCGCGCAAGCGGCTTTGATGTTTCATGTCATTGCCGCCGATGGCATGATCCATGACGAGGAAAAAGACAAATTGCGCCAGGTGCTGGAAACCAACTATGATCTCACAAAAACAGAATCGGACCAATTATTCGAAGAAGCAAAACGCGCTGATCGCGAGGCTATAGACTTATATACATTTACCAGCATCCTAAAACGAAAGCTAAGTGAAGCCGAACGTCTTGAGTTGGTTAAAAACCTTTGGGAAATGGTCTATGCCGATGGGGAAATTCATGAACTGGAAGACAATGTCGTCTGGCGAATTGCTGAACTTCTGGCGATTGACAAACGCGACCGCATGGAGTTGAAGCGTGATGTGCGCCGTGAAATGCAATACAGGTAAAATGAAACGCCGATGGCAATCCCCGTTTCACCTGGTCAAACATCAACCAACCCTTTGCCATCAGATACTTTTCCAGAGATACTTCCAAGGGTTCTGCCAATAATTCTTATCGTGCTTCATCAGCGAAATTCGACACCAGGTTGTCTTAAAATATGCTAATCGAGCATGGCTATGAACTCGATATTCGCCGTCCGCCCCCTGGCCATCCGCTATCCGATACTTTGTCCCATCACGCCGGTGCTATGATATTTGGCGGACCGATGAGCGCCAACGACAAAGATGATGATATCAAACAGGAAATCGACTGGATATGCCCGCCGTTGAGAGAAAACAAACCATTCTTCGGCATCTGTCTGGGCGCACAAATGATGTCGCTCCATCTGGAGGAGAGGTGAAGGCCAACGCGACCGAATATGCGGAAATTGACTATTACCCTATTACACCAACCGACAAAGGCCGCACCATGATGAATTGGCCCTCGATGATCTATCAATGGCACCAGGAGAGGTTTTCTTTGCCCTTAGATGCAACTTTGCTGATAACCGGAGATGAATATCCCAATCAGACCATACGCTATGGCGACAATGCCTATGGTGTTCAATTTAATGCAAAACTCACCATCATGATGATGAACCGCTGGACAATCCTTGGCGCCCAAAGTAGAGAACAGAATTTTTTGGGTCGTTCACTTTATGATGGCGCAGTCAAACAATGGTTGAACAGTTTTCTGGATTTATGGATCGGTGCGCCTGCTGATCATCTCACTAACCATCACCGAACAAAAACCTTGTAGCTTGCCTTTGTCATCGCTACATCTATCAAAAATCGATTGACTGATAAACGGGAACACAAAAATGCGTGCAATTCTTGATGTAGTGATGCTTATTTTGAATATATATTGGTTTATCATTATTGCCTCGGCGATATTCTCCTGGCTTTATGCTTTCAATGTCGTAAATTCCGGTAATCAGTTCGTCGGCATGATTGGCAATTTCCTCCATCAAGCCACCGAACCCTTGTTGCGCCCTATTCGCCGTGTGATGCCGAATCTGGGTACCATCGACATATCACCGATCGTGTTGTTGATTGGCATATATTTCCTGCAACAAGTCATTATCCATTACATTTATCCAAACGTATTTTAAGAAATTCATTGGCATCGACGTTGAGTATTAGACCGCTTCTTGTTAACACGGAATCATTTGACCGTTTATTCACGTTTACTGGCAAGGCATGATTTTCGCCGTGATCTGGTTGACCACAAGAAAAGCATAACGCTGTCCAGAAAGCGTGAATAAACGACCTTCGGTGG
>JAAENI010000718.1 GCA_024224595.1 Hyphomicrobiales bacterium | reverse complement strand
CAATTACAAACAAAACCTCAATTAGATGAAGATGCTCACATAAAATTGCTGGCTCAAATCTAAAATTACGATCACTCCGAAGGCAGAGGTCACAGGTTCGAATCCTGTCGGGTGCACCAAAACAGACTCTGTTGGCAAAATCACCCCCTAAAGCCTTGAATGGTAAGGATGTTTTGGGGGTTCTAGCACCCTCATTTTGGTGGTATGCAAGCCTCTCCTTAAAGGCCAGTTTAAGCACTGCTCGTTGCAGGGTGATTTGACCTGTTTCCCATAGTTTCCAAGGGTTTGCGAGGAATTGAAGCGCCGGTTCTAGTTTTTCCTCGAATGTGCCGGTTGGGATAGCGCGATTTGCCATTTGTTGCTGTAATCTTATTCTGTTCAATTCGAGATCGGCGATTTTACCTTCATAGGCATTTATCACGCTTGGGTTGGTCGTCTCTACAATACGAGCCAAGAGAGATTCGGTTTGTTTTTCCAGCACCTTGATCTGGTGACGTGCAGATTTTAAAGCATCTTCGGCCTGTGCGAGACGCTGGTTCCAAGCCTGGCGGAACATCACCTTGACCAGATCAAACAGGGTTTGGCTGGGTTGCAGGGTTTTGACAATATCGCCAACCTCAATCTCCAGCTTGTCACGCGGGATGGACTTACCGTAAGCATCACAGGATTTGGTCTGGCAGAGATAATAGGGATAACGCTGCGAACGGCCTTTGGCCCAGGAACTGCGTAGAGGCACATCACAACAGCCACAGGTGACGAAGCCACGTAAAATAAAGTCGTTGCCGATATTCTTGCGCATCGGCGTTTTGGCGACGCCCTTGCGGCGTGCTTGCACCTTGTCAAAGACCTCAAGCAAGATCAGGGCCTCATGATGGCCTTTCAGCCAATCGATGCCATAGGTTTTGGAGCAGATGAAGCCGGTATAAAGCGGGTTTGTCAGGATATCGGTTACACGCTGCTGTGTAACAACACCCTTTTTGTTGCGAGGAAAGTCGGGATGGGTTTCAAAAAACCGCTTTAACTCTGCCTGGGTTTCAAAACGACCCGCAGCATATCCCTCAAATCCTTCGATCACGATAGAGGCCATCGGTTCGTCGCGCACCAACAGCTTGCCACGCCCTTTCTCTGCAACGTACTTATAGCCCGCAGGCGCATTGTGTATCCAATAGCCGTTCTGCATGCGTGCTTTCATTTTCTGAGCCACCTGACGTCCGTTTTGCTTGCGCTCCAGTGCACCTTGCGCCGCCATGATGGTCTCAATAAATTCACCTTCAGGTGTATCATCAAACTTGAAATTCAGACATGCGATGGATGCACCACGGGCGCGAAAGGCATCGCGTAAATCAAGATGAAAGCGCGTATCACGGGCAAAGCGTTTGAGATCATCGAAAATGACGACATAATTCTCGCCCGGCTGGGCATCAAGATAAGACAAAAGCGCGACCATGCCCGGACGCTTCATAAAGTCACCACCGCCGGTAATCGTATCGGGGAATACCGCTTCGACAATATACCCCTTGATGCGGGCATATTCCCGGCATCTTGTTTCCTGGGAATCAAGGCCGTGGCCTTCCTCTTCCTGGCTTTTTGAGGAAACCCGGCAATAGATTAAGGCTTTAATCGGTTCTTTTGTCATTCGGGACTCCCTTCCCCTGCGAGCGTAACATCTTTATGCACACTGGCTGTGAATTCCGTTTTGGTGGTATGGCAACAGTTTACCATGGATGCCGGTTTTGAGGGGATTAAACCGCCATCTTGCTCACAACTTTCTCTGGAGGCAAGTTGGGCTGAGTGCACACCGAAACCCAGATCAACAAAGCTGACCACGAGATACCACAGGGCTTCGATCAATTCGCGCTTTTGCTCGTCCGGCATGTCAGAATTATCAAGATAATGCCAATACAGATCATAATCGATGGTCAGGCTTGGCCTTTCGTAGTTCCGGGGCGGAGCGCCAACGGCATTGCCTGGACTGATAGTTTTGTGGTCTTTGTCATTCATCATATTCTCCGTATTATCTTATTACCTCTCTGTATTTGTCCTCACACCATGCAAGAACATAAGCAGAACAAACTAGGTTAGTATTCCTATGAGCACAAGAAAAACCTGGGTAATATTGTTGCGTATTTTCGCTACTCCGATCATATTGCCTGCCTTTATTGGCAATAACGGCGCATTGTCTTGACCATTTGCTGGCAAATCAGGCAGGAGAACGGGAGCACGTTTTGGTGCGGATCAAACGCTGGCATCATTCAGAAACAAACCAGCCTGTCCCGTCGCCGGAAACTCTCTGCGTCAATCATCCGGGATGACAATGCATGGGTTTGTGAAAGCCACTGCATTTTTTCGTGCAGGGACATATAACCGACATCCTTTCCGGTGCAATGCCACGTGACGTCCTGATGAAGCGCATTAAGCAATGAGATATCGTCCGGGTGAATGTCGAACGTCAAAAGATCGTGCTGATAGATGTTTTGATACATTGGTTGATCAGCCTGAAAGCCGACACTGATCCTTGCAATGAGTTTTGCCAATTCAGGCTTTGATTGTTCAAGCATTGGTTTTTCCTCCTGTCTGAATTGAATTTTACACAGCGAGCATGCGTTGTTCCCGGCAAATGCCGTGGACTGATCACTGCTGTTTTGAGGTGTTGGTTTTGAGCCAAATAAGAATCCCATCATGTCGTCCCCTCACGATTAAGAATGCTGACGAGAACGGGTCCGGCTTACTTCACGCTGTTGTTTTTCCGCTTCAATTTGCGGGCGGTAGAATTTTTCTTCTTGCTCCTTGCCCCAGTCGTAAAGTTCCTTGCCTTCAGAAGCTTTGAACTCTTCTTTCATCAGAGTTTTGGCACCGGCATCGGTGATATCGAGATTATCAGCGAGTATCTGTGCCTGATGGGCATAGGCGCGATGGAATGGCATCTTGTTACCCTGTTCAATCATTTGGCCGACTTCCCTGGCATGACCAAGTGCATCCTTCCTTTGAACATCAGTCAATTTTTGTTCACGTTCCATCAGGCCTTCGCGCATTTGGTTCATGGTCTGGTTACAGCGCTCCTTGAATAAATCACGGATAATGGTTTCGGCTTTCATCGCAT
>JAAENI010000717.1 GCA_024224595.1 Hyphomicrobiales bacterium | reverse complement strand
CCCTAAATCGCCATGTTCAATGGCTACATCGATGGCTTTGTCTTTTTTATTAGCTCGTTCACGCCGCTCAGCTTGAACTTTTTCAATTTGCCAATGTTGGCGGCGAGTTAATTTGCGTTTTGCCATGTAATTATCAATTGGCTGTCTATTTGTGGTTCATTCTACCGCGAAGTGGGGCATAATTCAGTTATGAATTTCAAAATGCGCAAATGAATAGGATTATTGATGGCTAAACACCCCCATAACCTGATTTGGATTGATCTGGAAATGACTGGTTTGGAACCAGCAACCGATGTCATTATCGAAATTGCCACCATTGTTACCGACGCAGACTTGAATATACTAGCCCAAGGCCCCGCTTTGGCCGTGCATCAATCTGATGATGTGCTCAATAACATGAATGCCTGGTGCATTGATCAGCATGGTAAATCGGGGCTCACCGAAAGAGTGAAGCAGAGCAATGTCAGCTGTGCTGATGCCGAACAAATGACCCTCAACTTTTTGCGTCAACATGTTGATGCCGGTGTGTCACCCATGTGTGGCAACAGCATAGGCCAAGACCGTCGTTTTTTGGTGAAGTACATGCCAGACCTAGCGGACTACTTTCACTACCGCAATCTTGATGTAAGCACCCTGAAAGAATTGGCCCGCCGTTGGCACCCAGAGTTGGCTGCTGGTG
>JAAENI010000716.1 GCA_024224595.1 Hyphomicrobiales bacterium | reverse complement strand
TTTTCCCATTTTCCCCGGAATGACAGTTTGCCGGGAGGTTCCCATATGACCGAAACGATGACCAATGCCTAATTTCACAATTCACCATTCACAATTCACTTAAGGAATGGTTTTCAGATTATGTATATTATGGGTAAAGAGGAAGTAGAAGCAGTACAGCAGGTTATTGAAAGTGGTCAGTTATTTCGCTATCAGCCAGGTGTGGAAAGTATAACTGACAAGTTGGAAAAAGAACTGAGCCAGAGATTCGGGGTAAATCATGCCATTGCCCTCAGCAGCGGCACAGCTTCTTTAATCACTGCATTGGCTGGCATGGGCATCGGGCCCGGAGATGAAGTTATTGTGCCTGCCTATACCTTTATGGCAACAGCCCTTGCCCCGTTAGCCGTGGGGGCAGTGCCTGTCCTGGCTGAAATTGATCAGTCGCTTACGATTGATCCCAGCAATGCTGAGAAAAAAATTACACCTAATACAAAAGCCATTATCCCTGTTCATATGTGTGGTTTGTCCTGTGATATGACAGCGATTATGCAACTTGCTCAAAAACACAACCTGTTAGTCCTGGAAGATGCTGCCCAGGCTTGCGGCGGTTCTTACCAGGGACAGGCACTTGGCACTATTGGCGATGTCGGCGCGTTTTCCTTTAACAGTCACAAAATTATCAGTTGCGGCGAGGGAGGCGCAATAATTACCAACCAGGTTGAATTTTTCCAACGCGCCCTTATCCATCACGACGGCGGGTGTGCTTTTCGGGATCATAAATTGGATATTCCATTTTTTGCCGGCTTGAATTTCAGAACCCAGGATATTCTAATTGCTCTGTTTCGGGTTCAGTTC
The DNA here is from genome assembly GCA_024224595.1 of Hyphomicrobiales bacterium. Taxonomy (GTDB): domain Bacteria; phylum Pseudomonadota; class Alphaproteobacteria; order Rhizobiales; family Rhizobiaceae; genus JAAEMP01. Next base: position 74 of record JAAENI010000716.1, on the reverse strand, counting down.
TGTCGCCTTGATGGCATTTTAGCAGCGGTGCGAGCTGAGGAATCCTAGTTACTGCGTGCATTGGCAGGTCTTCC
>JAAENI010000715.1 GCA_024224595.1 Hyphomicrobiales bacterium | reverse complement strand
TTCGGTCCCAATCGTGACCTTGTCCATATTATCGACAAGCGAACACTGGAAATTGTTAAAACCCTTCGCCCTGCGCCAGGTAAAACCGCAGCACATGTCGAATTTGACAAAACCGGCAATCATGCATTGTTAAGTATTTGGGACATGGATGGCGCGGTAGTTGTTTATGATGCTCACACACTGAAAGAGGTGAAACGGATTAAGATGGTACGACCAGCCGGGAAATACAATGTTCACAACAAGATTACATTTTCGGAAGGGACCAGCCATTAGACCGCTTCTTGTTTACACGGTCTCATTTGACCGTTTATTCACGTTTACTGGCAAGGAATGATTTGTTCCATCGTCAATAAATCCGCCAAATGAACTAATTTGCCCTTGAGGAATTAACTCAGATATTACTGTCCCGGGCAACTTTACGCAATCTGTCAACATCAGAAACAATCACCTGGTTTTTTACACAATTTACCCCGTAAGCACGCAGATTATGAATAGTACGAGATAAGCTTTCTGGTTTGATACCCAGTCTGGAAGCAATAAGTATTTTTTCATAAGGCAAGTTTATCACAGCTGATGTATCACCTTCAGGGCACAATTTATAAAGAAAATAAGCCAGGCGCTCTTTTGCATTCCTGCCCTTTATCTGTTCAATTTCGGTCACCAGATGCTTCATATGCTCACATGTAGAAGCCAGCATTCGCATGGAGATATCAGGAATTTCCTTTAAGAGGGTAGAAAAACGATTGCAGTTGATGGATATCATTCGAGTATCGGATACTGTCTCAGCTGTGGCGGGGTATTTGTGTCCGTTGAACATCGCCGCCTCAGCAAATGTCTCTCGCTCGGTGAAGACATGCAAAATAGCTTCATCACCAGAGGGCATTAATCGATACAATTTAACCCATCCTACCAAAATGATATAAAAATGTTGTGCTTCTTGACCTTGCAGGAAAACCACCGATCCTTTGGGGTATTCTCGTGGTGGCTCATCACCGATAATGTCGCGCAATATTTTGTCCGACAAACCTTTGAACAAGCTTGAGGAGCGAATTTTATCAAAATCTTCTGGTTTCACTATACTACCCTATAATAATTCGTCGCGTCCGAAATTCTGACAACCCAGAGGATAAACAACTAGCCCGAAAGTTTCACGAAAAAGCACCACTGAGTCCCCACAATATGTTATGATTCAATTACTTAAAGTGTCTCAAACAAGGAGATCCAATGGTAACAGATTGTAATCCATTCGGTTTTGAATTACCAGCCTTGTCGTAAGCGGCGTGTAGAGACGGATTTTAGCGGTGGTGAGGTCACCAGCAATGGCGGCGTTTTTGTTGTTGCGTCAGGCCGATCGCGCATCAGGTTTGATTGCATCGGTGGCAAGTCGCCTTTGTGATAAGCGTCAATGCGGCAAAGTCCTTCACCGGATGTCAATATGTTGCACCAGCGGGTTTTCCCCCTGGCACTTAGGTTATGAGGATATCAACGATCATGGCGCATTACGCCATGATATAACCCTGCAAACTGCGGCGGAACGCGATCAGGCAATCACCAGTCCCTCACCCTGAGCCGGTTTGAGAACGTGGCGGACCGGGAATGGGCGTGGGGCATTCACGAGGCTATGGTTGAGAATTTCATCACCTCTCACTCCCAACCGCCCGAAGAACTGATCCTCGACTTTGACGCTACCGACGACCGTGTGCATGGCAATCAGGAGGGGCGGTTTTTTCATGGTTATTATGATCACTATTGTTTTCTGCCGTTATATGTATTTTGCGGCGAGCAGTTGCTGGTCTCCTATCTGCGGCCCTTAAAGATTGACGGGGCCAAACATGCCTGGGCGATACTGGCGCTGCTGGTGAAAAAGCTTCGCCAGGCATGGCCGGAAGTAGAAATCATCTTGCGTGCAGACAGTGGTTTCTGCCGCCACAAGATGGTTGGCTGGTGTGAGCGCAAGGGCGTCGGTTATATCGTCGGTCTGGCCAAAAACAAGCGCCTCAACGCTTTAGCAGCTGACTGGATGGAAGCAGCAAAGAAGGGCTTTGAGGCAAGTGGTGACAAGCAGCGCGTGTTTGGGGAGTTTACCTATGCAGCGAAAAGCTGGAAATGCGAACGTCGGGTAATCGCGCGTATCGAGTATATGGAAAAAGGCATCAACCAGCGCTACATCGTTATTAATCTCGAAGACCCGGATTTTGGCGACAATGGGCAGCATCTTTACGAGACGCATTATTGCGCGCGCGCGGACATGGAAAACCGCATCAAGGAACAGCAGCCTGATTTGTTTGCAGACCGCACCTCGTGCCACAAATGGTGACCCAACCAGTTTCGTCTCTTGCTCTCCGCTCTTGCTTATACATTGCTTGAAACGGTGCGGTGTATCGCCTCAAAGACACCGGCATGGCGCATGTCCAATGCGGTATGATCAGGCTGAGGCTATTGAAGATTGTGGCGCTCATTGTGCGCAATACAAGGCAGGTGCGCTTCATGATGTCATCGGCCTGTCCTGATCAAGCGCTGTTTTGCCTGACCGCCCCCAAACCAGGATAATAGTGCAAACGCTTGCCTTTGCTGCTGAATATCGCAGTTATTGCCAGCGCGCAGCGTCGCTCGCCTAAAATCCAGCTTTGCAAAATCAAAAGGCGGATAATTACCAAAATCCAAACGCTCTATCGCCACAATTGCCGCGATGACCACTGCCAACCACAAAAAAACCTTACGAGAAACCAAAAACCGCGAATGCTCAGGCTTCATGAGTTATTCGGGCTAGATCTTCTCCAGAGGCGCGATGGAACTGTCGCCGTTTACTTTGACAACCTCCACAAAGGGTACGTGAAAGTTTTCAAGGCAAAGAGCACCATGGATATTCACCCATTGACAGCCACTGGTGGTCCTGACTGCGATATTGAACCCTTCTTGATCCAGCTATAAGCCGGGCGGGCCTGATATTCGGGATGCGCCGCATCGGCGAAGCAAACCGCCGCTTCGGCAGGCAATCGGCGCAGTAAATCCTCATATGAATTTAAATATCAATCATATTACATCTAGATTTAAATGTGTTGGTTGATCGAAAAACACATCCGTTGCGGTTGGTAATCCCTTAACGTTTTTGTTGTACACTGCGATACGAGCGATGCTTTTTTCTCTGCCACTGGAAACCAAAATGTCATTTATGACACCACTACACTCAAAATTAGCGAGAATGGCTCTTGAACTTAGAGTTCGTGAAGTTGCCATTGGAGCAGGCTTAGGCAAGGCAATTATAGACCGATTTGAGATGGAAGGCGTTATCAAAGAGCCAAATCTTAAAGAATTGAGTGATTTCTATAAGTCCCTAAACATTCAATTTGTATTTGAAGATGATGACTGTGGTTTTGGAGTTCGATTGTTGCACCTATAATAACTCAGGGGGATCGCATGATACTTTCATGTTGAACAAGAAGTCTTCATCCCATGCAGCATCGTGATGTTTGAATCGCATGCCTGCCTTTTCTTTTGAAAGCCGGAGGATGTTACTTGCCATGTGTTTTATAGTGGTAAAATTGGTTGGGGAATTGTCCTTGCGGATGCGGCATTCGTCGTCGCGGAAGATCATGTCCATGACCCAGTGCAGGCCGTTCTCCACCCTCAATGCTGACGAATTGCATTTGACATGAATTCAGCGTTGGAACAAATTGACGAGATGTAGAATCGTGTCTCGTGTCGCGTTTTTCCAACATCTTCGCAATCGTATTCAACCATTATCATGCGCGTCAGAGCGGGCCAGTTGTGAGGTTTTTGCAGTCATGATATATCGGTGCAGGCGGTAACTGAACAGCCCCTGGATTTTTTGACACCTTGTTCCCTAAAAGTGAGGACAAGGTGACTACCATGGGCAAACCAAGATTTACCGAAGAATTCAAGATTGATGCGATCAAGCAGATCACCGAACGGGGTCGTGCTGTTGCGGATGTTTCTAAACGTTTAGGTGTTAGCACGCACTCGCTTTATGCTTGGATGAGGCAGTATTCGCTACTTGATGAAAAGCTTGCACCATTCGCAACAATTGTTCCCCCAATCAGCTTATGTTTAACGGTTTTGAGACAGAGTTCTAGAGTCTATCTGGCTCTGGTAATACAACGCCGCCCGGGACCAAAAAGCGCCGCAAGGCCAACGGCCGGCAATTGTGCTACCCCACAAACAACTTCGCCAATACTGGATCATCGACCACCTTTACCTCCAGCAAAGGCAGATGTTTGATAGCCCTACCCGGCGCTGTGATGATCGTATCGTCAGCATTCACCAGCCGCATGCGCAACCCATCCATGAACTTTCGGTGTGCGGGGCAAGCAAAACAAGGCGGTTGAGTTCGGGGCCAAGCTCGACGTCAGCCTGAATGGTGAGGGCATCGCCTGCATCGATAATGTGAGCTGGAACGCTTATCATGAAGGACATGATTTACCTGCTCAGGTTGAGGCCTTTCACAAACGCCATGGCCATTACCCGGAAAGGTCAAATTAGATGTGCAAATTGAATTGATCGAAAATCTTGGCGGGTCGTCATTCGCCAATACCAAGTCAGGTACAGGGACACCGTTAATCCTCGAATTGGAAAATGATCATCATGCCAAAAAAAGAAGTATTTTCAAAGCAGGAATAATTCCTGAAAACGCGTTGATATTCGATAAAGCGACTGAAAATTGGTTGCGCTGAGGTTACTTTTTGAAGCTTACTATTCTGACGCTAAGGTTGCATTTGGGGTATCTGCGCCCACACTAAGAGATTAATGTTCGCTGGCTAAGCCTCAATGTTGACACATGTATCATCCCACTTTTCACCATAGAAGTGTATGCCTTTTTATAGCAACATGATAGTTGAGCAGCTGACTTTAAAACAAGGATAAACTGCTGTCCGTCATTAGGTCACTTTATTTTGCAAAAATATTGGGATTTTCAATTGGCTTGCTGTAATTTTCAAGCCATGCGCGGCGTGCATTGGATCTTTTAAGCCCTGATGCATTGATTGGCAGACGCATTATATCAATCAACCGCCTGATTTCCTGTCGCGCAGATAGATTTGAAATGGTCAGGCGCTTGCCCATCGCTTTTTCTGTCATGTCATCAAGAACAGTCAGGCCCATAGGAAACAGTTCTCGGAATATGACACGCTCTGAAATCCCATCCGCCAATCGGCATCCGAGTCTCATGGACAGGTCTTTCAAACTTTCCAACATCGAAGATTCATTGTAGTTGCGAGCATGTGACAAACGATTTCTGACCACAATCCAATCTAAAAGACCGTTATCGACACGCCGTCGCTGACGTCTGGCATCGCGTACCATCAATGCATCATGCGAAAGGTCCCTGACATCACCATTTCTCTGATCAATTTTTGCGAGTACATCAAAATCAACATAAGAATCATTCAATGGTGTAATCAAGGTATCGGCCATTGAATGGGCTAAACGCATCAGATAATTGTCAAATCCAGGTGTATCTATGACAATA
>JAAENI010000714.1 GCA_024224595.1 Hyphomicrobiales bacterium | reverse complement strand
TCCAAGGCTGGAACGATTGCCCGTTGCTTGAGATTGCCAAAGGCCTTGAGTTGGCCTTCACCAACACCCAGAACGTCACGGAACTGATCTATGGTGTATTCCTGCATCCAGACGTGTTTCAAATTCACACGGCGCGAAACATGTTCATAGAGGGCGAGGGCATACTTGCTGTTAAATGCCGCCATCACGGATAATTCCAGTTTGCCAAAGCTGATGGAATCCCGCAGGACTTCAATCAGGCGCTTGTCAAAGCTGTAGGTTAGCTCTCCACGCGGACGCATGGGGTCGCCCATGTTATTGCCACCCAGAAGCTGGAAGCGCGTAACAGAGCCGTTAGGCATCCTGCACCGTGCGATGGTTTTCATCAGGCGTTCGATTGTATCATCAACGCGGTCATTACCGTTGTGATTAGCGCGGAGAGGAGTCAGGTCTATTTTGAAGTCGCGGTCTACCTCGCGCATTTCAGGCCCAAAGGCATTGGCTATCAATGCGTTCCATACGCGCTTGTCTTGCAGTGTTAGGCCTTCTACACCGACAATGTCGATAGTTTCAGCAGGCTTGATCATCTGCCCGTCATCGGGCTTTATATCAAGCGTGGGCCAATGTTTTCTTTGTACCGATTTATGAGCCATTGAAACTATAACATATTGGGTGGGAGTGCGACTTAGCACCTATAACATGGTAACGAATCTATGTTATAGTTTAACGAAGGGCAAGGAAATAGGGAAATTCCACCCCCAGACATAACGCAATTCCCCAATTTGTTATAGTTTCCCATAACAAGCCACCCAATATGTTATGGATAGGGCAAATTCACCACCCAATATGTTATATCTCATCCAATACGTTATAATTAGGCTCCCCAATTTGTTATCGTGAATCACCCAATTTGTAGTTCCGAATCAACCGAATCGTTATCGTGAACCACCCGATTCGTTATCGGTTAAGCACCAATATGTTATACTTAATCGCGTAAGCCGCTGAGTTATAACACTGAATCATTCTAGGAAGTAGAATCTGAAATAAGAAGTAGAAAAGAGGCTTTCCGCTAACGC
>JAAENI010000713.1 GCA_024224595.1 Hyphomicrobiales bacterium | reverse complement strand
GGCGGCATTGAAAAATCAAACCCAGTAGGGCCCACCTTACTGGAATCGCCATCCAATATTTCAGGCACAGAATGGAAATCGTCGCTCTGATCATCCTCCAAACTCACTGCCCGCATTGAATAAACGTTCATCTTCATCTCCTCAAATCTTGTTCCCGCGCGGGCAGGTGCACAAATTGCCGCCATGATACTGTTCATAAATGCTTTCCTTGATATTTTTAGCCGACATCCCCCAGATGGGAATGATTGGCGTGGTGATGATGGCATATTGGCCTCCGTTTTCCAAATTCGCAGCTCTCGGGTGCTCTGTCTGGCTGGCTGTACCGGCCTTTGGTGAGGTTCGGGACATTTGTTGACTATTTTGCCGAACTTTGGACGCAATCCGGCATCTGCGCGTGATACGCCCGTGGTCACATCGATGCGGGATTAGGTTGGTATTCACGGCGCTTGTGCCCTTGCCTTGAGATCACTGATGTTTGCCAGCATTTGTGACCATAGTTCACGGGGAACAGCAACTTCGGCCAGTTGCAGAATGATTGAACGGGCATGGCGGATAGCCTTTGCACCGATCTTGATCATGCGATCCCGCATGCTGGTC
>JAAENI010000712.1 GCA_024224595.1 Hyphomicrobiales bacterium | reverse complement strand
TTATAACAACTACTACAACTGCTTTTACAAAAAAGTATGGCGTACAGATTACTACGGTTACAGATACCTGAAAAGGATCAGAGTTTGCTACTAAGTTCAAACTTAAACCCTTCAAAAAAGCCCCAGTCCTGCCGGGGTTTTCTTATGTATTATCGAGTGGGGATCAAAAACTCTTTGTAATCGCCCTTGAAACCGCCTTGTCAAATGAATCTGCTGGTTTGGTTTTGGCCAACTTCTCTTTTTCTTTTACAGTATAAGCGTCGTGCTTTTTGACGAGCCTTGCCATTTCCTCCTCCAGTGCGGAGCGTTCCGAAATTTTTTCGTTGATATATTTCTTCTGCTCGGTTTTGTTCATGGACTGGAGTTGCTTTGGCAATTCATCGCGCTTGATGGCATCAAGCTCGATATCTTTGTTGCGGATGGCTGATATGATATCGCCACTGCCGGTCACAACCTCTTTGCGCACTGATCGTTTTGAGTAGAACTTGGAATTCTCAATCGTGACACTCGGTGCAGCCAATAATTTCCCCTTCAACTTATTGAGCAATCCTGTTTTGGTTTTCTTGCTGCCATAGGGAACAACGGTTTTGTCGATGCGCCTTTGCAGGGTAATAATATCGTCGTCATAGGGAGTTTCGATGATAGTGATCTGTCCGCCATCCTGGGGGATGGAGATATAGTCACCAGCGCCCCGGTAGGCGATATCCTTCCAGACATTACGTGTTTGTTTGGAATTACCGGCTTGCACCGCATGAATGGTGATACCGGCAGTTCTGGCAAAGCGGATTACCTCTGGATATTTTGGACCATTGTCATAATCCATGTGCGGGGGAGCATCGCCGACGAGGAATACCATGCGATGGGTTTTTTGATCACGGCTCCAATTAACGTCATGAATAGAAGCATTCAGTGCCTCATTGACTGCTTCAGGTGTATCACCTCCGCCAACCGCCTGAAAACCAATTAGATTGCCGTAAAGACCTTGGATGTCTGCGCTCATATCGAATGTCTTGACCACATATTTGTCGCCATAATCGCGGTAAGCGACCAAAGCCATGCGGATATCCGCATTGGGATTGATGTCGACAATGGTATTGGCAATTGACCAGATTTTGCGCTTGGCGCCTTCAATCAGAGTTGCCATAGAGCCGGTTGTATCGATGACAAATGCGACTTCAATGCGTTCATTGATGTAACGCTTTGCCGTTGCTGGCGCACTTGCTGTTGCCAGCAATGCACTCACAACAAGAAATTTCAAAGTGAAGGAAAAACTTGGGATATTCATAATGGAAACCTTAATGATTGACCCCAGCCAAGTCGTGTATTGGCGATTATTGTGGCAATAATTTGACCGCCGGAATATTGGAAATGCAGGAAGGTTGAAATGCCCGGAGTTGCGTCATTTTTTCGATAATCAAATCTCTGCTAACCATCTTTGATATTGCCCCATATGTTGGCTCAAGTTCGTTTGTCGACAAGGCGGATATCGCTGGCCGATACGCGTGTCATCGTTCAAGAGACGCAACAAAATTCGGCAGGCGAATTTGGAAGGCTGAAGGCTGGAGTTTTTAAAAGGCCTTGGTCGTTGTTGCATTTTGCTCGTGTTATATGAACCAGGTCGCAAAGCGCGCCTGGTCAGAACCCTTTAATATCTGGAGGAAACTCTGGTCATATTGGTCAAAATTGAGGAGGGTTGGTATTATGGATGGCTGAACACATTGAAATTCGGTTAGAGCCGATATTAATTTTGGGTTTAATCTCTATGTGTTCGGTCTGCGACATAGTCGAACTTCACCAAAAATGGAGCACACGATACCTGCTCTCGGTGCCTTCGTATCAATCCGTTGACCAGATCTTAAATTGACTTGCAATGAAATTATATTACGCGAAAAATAGTTTCCTGATAAATTGTTTACTCTTGTCCAAATCAAGATAATTTCATGTAAGCATCAAACACTCAGCCACGAACGGCGCGTTTTCAAACTGAAAACCAAGATTTCGAAGCTGACTTCTGCGCATGCTCTTAAGCAAAGATAAAGAAGGGCGGGTGATGACCGTGCTGATGAACAATCATTACGCTTTGGGTGCATCAATACAAAGGATGGTTCCTTTGCAGGTGTTTTTCTATAAATATTCACATTTGATGAGGGTATATTTCATAGGAAACCAGATTAGTGTCAATTATTTACCTAAATAATGGCGTGTAGGTGACCGAATGCACACCTGGCCTTGGAAGGGGTTCCCATATCAGGTGTAGACAGGGAACAGGAAGCACTCTCTCCCCAACCAAAGGAACAGATAAATAAGCATCATGA
>JAAENI010000711.1 GCA_024224595.1 Hyphomicrobiales bacterium | reverse complement strand
TTTCAAAATTGCGTGGTAACGCGTATCATTGACACACGTTACAAATTACATTCGAATTGTGATAATGACATTTTATAATGACGATGACGGCAACCGAAACTACCGCCTGAGTTTACAAATGGCCTGATCCGGTGAGGAATTCAATCCTCCAATACTTTTTCGATAAAACAAAACATTCCTTCAAAAACAGGAATTTTTTTCAAGCCACATAAACCAAATAAAACCCGCAATACGGAGACCCATGTAAACATACTCACCACTACCAAAAAAGTCATAAATACTACAAAAATAAACTTACAAATAATATACCCACCACCGAGCAATAGACAATATGTACTATTTAACTTCAGTATGTTAATTATCAAAAAAAAATACACCGGAGAAATCAGTATAAACAGCAGTGGATCAGCTCTGGATAACCTAACAAATTTAAACAATAGTCTTTTGGTAAATTGCAATATTGTTACCTACCTAATTTTTATTGACTTGAGAATAACGATGAATGTAACTGAAACTGCCACCTGAATAAACAAATGACCTGATCCCGTGGAAAACTCAATCCGGGTATTCTTGACCAGTTATCGAATTGGCATTGCATTTTTCAGTTTGAACTATAATGGTGATCTTCCACACTATTCTATCAACCATACCGTATTTACGCAAATTTTGATCTTTAACTTAAGTCGATCATTCAAAAATGAGATCGCGCAAATAGGCACTTGCCATTATTTTAAAAACTCAAGCAGATCCACTAATGAGCCAATACCCTCAATCAATCCCGCCTGTTCCCACAAATTTGAGCGATGACAAATCTTTTGGAGATCATGTCAGGGCGACCATGGTTCTTGGCCTGCCTTTGGTTGGTGCGCAGGTGGCGCAGATGGCGATTGGTGTTACTGACACCATTATGATCGGCTGGTTGGGCGCACAGGAGCTTGCTGCCAGTGTTTTGGGAACACAGCTGTTTTTCATGGTCTACATCTTTGGTGCCGGGCTTGCATTTGCAGTTATTCCGATCAGTGCAAATGCACTTGGGTCTGGAGACGAGCGTGCTGTCAGGCGATGTGTGCGAATGGGATTGTGGGCGGTTACGATATTCTCGGTATTTGGTTTGGCGGTCATGATGCAATCTAACGCTATCTATATATTTCTTGGTCAGGAACTGGGTAATATTCTGCTGGCAGAAGACTACCTGCGCATTGCCATGTGGGGATTATTACCATCACTTTTGGGCACGACACTTCGTTCTTTTCTGACGGCGCTTGAACTGGCGAGAATTGTTCTTTTTGCAACAATCGGTGGTGTAGTCCTCAACATTTTTCTGAATTATATACTGATATTTGGTAATCTTGGTGCACCCCGGCTTGAACTGGTTGGTGCCGCATGGGCCTCTGTTGGAACTCAAACGCTCATTCTTGTTATTCTGATTGCCTATATTTATCTTAAGAAACAAACGAGAGAATACGGCATTTTTACCCGTATCTGGATTGCAGACTGGCCGGCAATGGGAGAGTTGTTTCGATTGGGTACGCCGATGTCGATTGCTATCCTGGCTGAAGTCGGATTGTTCCATGCGGCGTCAATCATGATGGGATGGATTGGTACAATTCCCCTGGCCGCCCATGGGGTTGCACTTCAAATTGCAGCCGTTGCATTCATGATACCTTTGGGCTTTGGCAACGCGGCAACCGTTCGCATCGGCAATGCGTTTGGCAAAAACAACCTTCCGGCCGTTGGCAAGGCTGGTTATGCTGCTATTTTTGTTGTTCTGCTGATCGCAGTCTTTGCTGCAGCGCTGCTGTTATTCTGGCCGCAATATTTGACGAGCCTGTTTCTGGATTTGAACAACCCTGATGCGGCCGAGGTTCTGGCCTATGCAGTGCCGCTAATTTTGGTGGCCGCAGCGTTTCAGTTTGCTGATTCCCTGCAAGGCGTGCTGATAGGTGCTTTGAGAGGGTTGAAAGACATCAAAGTGCCGATGAAGCTGGGGATTATCAGTTATTGGCTGGTTGGAGTGCCGTCTGCCTATATTCTTGCTTTTCCACTAAAGTTGGGTGGGGTCGGATTATGGATCGGCCTGGCGTTTGGACTGACCGTCGCTTCAGTTTTACTAATGTGGCGGTTTTACCACCGGGAGCGGTTGGGACTATTGGACCGAGCTTGAAATTCCTTAAGGTTCATGGCAATGCTTCGCCAATATATTCGAACACTTGATTGAAAACCTGATGACAACCGAACTTCCTTCCCACATGCGTCCTGAAAAATCATTTCAGGGACTAATTCTGACCTTGCATCACTATTGGGCGGATTATGGCTGTGTGATCTTGCAACCCTATGACATGGAAGTTGGCGCAGGAACGTTTCATCCGGCAACAACACTCAGGGCATTGGGGCCAAAACCCTGGAACGCCGCCTATGTGCAGCCGTCGAGACGGCCGACAGATGGGCGTTATGGAGAAAATCCGAACCGGCTACAGCATTATTATCAATATCAGGTATTGCTCAAACCTTCACCACCCAACCTGCAGGAATTATACCTGGGATCTCTTAAAGCAATTGGCATTGATACCAGCCTGCATGATATCCGCTTTGTCGAAGACGATTGGGAAAGTCCCACCCTTGGCGCATGGGGGCTTGGGTGGGAAGTGTGGTGTGATGGCATGGAGGTTTCACAACTCACCTATTTTCAACAGATCTGCGGTGTGGAATGTTCACCAGTCGGCGGCGAACTTACCTATGGATTGGAACGTTTGGCAATGTATGTGCAGGATGTTGACAATGTCTATGACCTCAATTTCAATGGTCGTGAGGGTGATGAAAAAGTGTCCTATGGTGATATTTTCCAGCAAAGTGAGCGTGAATTCTCCCGCTGGAATTTTGATGTTGCCGATACCGATGTTCTGCTGAAGCATTTTGAAGACGCAGAAGGCGAATGCCAGCGTATTTTGAATGAAGACGACTACGATGAAAAAACCGGAAAAACCATCACCATGGCCCATCCTGCCTATGATCAATGTATCAAGGCCAGTCATGTATTTAACCTGCTGGATGCGCGCGGGGTGATCTCTGTGACTGAACGTCAGAGTTATATTTTGAGAGTTCGGTCTCTGTCCAAGGCTTGTGGTGAAGCATATTTACGAACAGAAGCTGGTGGGGCTTTGGTTGGATAAACCTGCAGTTGAAAAAATACACCAGGGCGGATGTTGCTGTGGATCAATTCGCTATCAAGTAACCGGCGAACCGGTAATCGTTGCCCATTGTCATTGCCAGGATTGCCAGCGCATCAGCGGTGCAGGCCATACGACGGGTGCGATGTTCAATATCGCTGATGTGGAGATATCTGGTGAGCCAGGTGAATATGTGCTTGAGGCGAACAATGGCAATCAGGTGACCAAGGGATTTTGCAGGAATTGCGGCAGCCCTATTTTTGGACGAAACAGTGGTTCTGTTGAGCATATAACCTTAAGCTTGGGTACATTTGATGATTCGTCTTACTTTGATCCTGAAGTGGTGATTTTCAGCAGGAACAAAAAACACTGGGACATCACCGATGACAGCCTTCCAGGCTTTGATACCCAGCCAGACTGGAAGCCTGACAATAAGCCCTGAAATGTGGTGCATCAAACCCTGTTGTCGTTAGTCAGGCGCATGTGAATGCAATTCAATATCTATCCCGTATCTCAGGTTCGAATTTATCCCAATTTCAAAAAAACTTTACACAACTGCTAAATGTTCTTGATTTGTTCTCAAATTGATAATAGGAATATATTCATGAAACGCGCTTGGAATAGTAGCGGACTACTTATAGGAGAATATTATGGCAATCGATGGTTTGGTAGCTGACACGACAGTTGAATCAGGAGCCCCAATTCCATCGGCAAGACCATCGAGACCGCTTGCTCGCCGCTCAGTATATCGTGCAGAGGACACCTTTGTTTCACCAAATCGCAGACGAGGTCGTGGTGCAGTCTCTAATGCTACCGGACGCTATGAAGCATTGACGCGCCATGTATTTGACGATGGCTGGCAAACACTAGATGAACTTCCTGCGTTCAATACCCGGGTACAGGTTGAGCAACCCAAAACGATTATTGCAACCAACGGTTCACCGGATTTGCCTTTTGAACGTTCAATTAATCCATATCGTGGATGCGAACACGGCTGTATCTATTGTTTCGCCCGGCCAACTCATTCCTATATGGGGCTTTCTGCCGGGCTGGATTTCGAAACACGGTTGTTTGCAAAACCAAATGCGGCGCAATTGCTTTCACGGCAGTTGTCCAGGAAAGGTTATATTGCAAAAGTTATTGCACTGGGAGCCAATACAGATCCCTATCAGCCAATTGAGCGGGAATGGAAAATTACGCGTCAATTACTTGAAGTTCTGGAAGCAGCCAATCATCCTGTCGCGATCATCACCAAGTCGTCTCTGATTCTACGCGATATTGATATTCTGCAAAGAATGGCAGTTAAAGGTCTTGTGAAAGTCATTATTTCGGTAACCACACTGGACAGACGGCTAAGCCGGGCGATGGAACCGCGTGCGGCGACACCGGGGCTTCGGCTGAAAGCCATTCATGACCTTGCGCAAGCCGGTATTCCTGTTTCCGTTATGGTGGCACCGGTAATTCCGGCTCTGAATGATCATGAAATAGAACGTATACTGGATTCTGCCAAAGCAGCCGGTGCACGAGAAGCTGAATATGTGTTGTTACGTTTACCGTTGGAAGTCAGCGCGTTATTTCGTGAATGGCTGCTCAAACATTATCCAGACCGCTATCGCCACGTTATGAACCTCATACGCTCCATGCGTGGTGGCAAGGATTATGATGCAGAGTTTGGCAAGCGGATGCGCGGTGTTGGCCCTTACGCATGGCAGATCAAACGCAGGTTCGATTTGGCACGAAAACGGCTGGAACTAAATCGACGGGGATTTTCCCTGGATTGCAGTCAGTTTGTTGCACCTAAAGCAGATCAGGAACAATTGTCTTTATTTTGAACACATCTTTTTGAAATCCGCATGCGTGGCAGGACTATTGCCCCTGGTCCTTTCACACTTGTGGGAGGATCGGTGGGCGGGTACTTTCAGCCGCATGAATAAGTTATCACCCACCGATTCTCCTGGTTCTCTGATTGGCGCCCCTGTAGGCCCCTATCAGGCAGACATGCATCTGGAAGCCGCTTTGAAACGTTCTGGCCATGACATTATTGCAGGGATAGATGAAGCCGGCCGCGGTCCCCTGGCAGGCCCTGTGGTTGCCGCTGCCGTGATACTTGATGCAAACAATATTCCAGAGGGTCTGGGTGATTCCAAAACACTCTCATCAATGAAACGAAATAATCTATATATAGAAATACTTCGCTGCAGCGAGGTGTCGATTGCCACCATCAGCGCAAAATTAATCGATCAAATTAATATCAGGCAGGCTACACTTTTGTGTATGAGCCGCGCTGTCAACGCACTTAATACACGCGCTGACTGGTGCATCATTGATGGAAAAGACCTGCCAGACGACCTTGCGGGAAGAGCAACAGCAGTGATAAAAGGTGATGGGCGATCCTCATCAATTGCGGCCGCATCGATCATTGCCAAAGTCACACGTGATGCGATCATGATCGAATCTGCCAATACCTATCCTGATTATGGATTTGAACAACACAAAGGCTATGGAACACAATTTCACAGAGACGCAATCACAGAACATGGACCCTGTGCGATTCATCGATTTAGTTTCGCACCCATTCGCAACATGTAGATTTGCTGATATTTTGCAAAATTTGTTGTCAGATTACCAAATACAGAAATGATCCAGGATCAATTGAGTTGGGATTTGACTTCTGAAATACTGCTTTTGATAATCTTGTCGGCAGCAGCACCAGTTACCTTGCTGGCGATAACATCTTGCGCAGCTAATACTGCGACTTCAACTGCCGCTGATTTAACATCACTTAAAGCCTGAGATTCAGCCTGCGCGATTTTGTTGGCGGCCATTGCGGTGCGTCGATCAACGAATTCTTTGGTCTTGACACGGGCTTGAGCTGTCAGTACTTCGGCCTCGTGATGAGCGGCTGCAACAATTTCTTCAGCCTCAGATTCAGCTTCCTTGCGTTTGCGCTGATACTCAGCCAGAATTGTCTGTGCCTCTTCACGTAATTTACGCGCTTCATCCAGTTCAGAACGTATCTTGGAGGCTCTGTCATCAAGGTTTTTACCAAGCATTGCGGGAACCTTGAGATACATCACAACACCAAGGAACAAGATCAGGGCAACGGTAGCCCAAAAGGTTGCATCTATTTCCATTAAGATATCCTGCCGTTTGCGGTTAAGCGAATGAAGTAACGTTTATTTTGAAGCCGAACTGATTGCTTTGACAATTTCGGCTTTTGTGGTTTTCCCGCCAATCAATTGATTGACGATAGCCTGAGCTGTGTCGCTGGCAATGGTTTCAACTTCCGCCATTGCAGCGTCACGAATCTTGCCAATACGCGTTTCAGCTTCTGCAAGATTTTCGGCCAGTTCCATTTCAACTTTTTCACGCTCTGTGTCTGCCGCTGCACGCGCTTTATCATTTGCTTCACCGGCTATCACATGCGCTTTGTGTCTTGCCTCAGACAACTCCTGCTCATAAGCCGCAATAGAAGCATCTGTTTCTTCTTTCAGGCGCTGGGCTTCAACCAGATCCTGTGAAATCCTGTCTCTACGGTCTTCAAGTATGTTGCCGATACGCGGCAAAGCCACGCGAGCCATGATGAAGTAGAAAAATCCGAATGTTATGGCCAGCCACAATAATTGCGACGAAAATGTTGCTGGGTCAAAGGGTGGAAAAGATCCACCTTTATCACCATGTTCTGCACCCTGGGTGGCAGCAGTTGCGGCAAGAGCGGCTGAAATAAACATTTATTACTCCGGCATTTCGGATTGGCAATCGGTATTTTTGTTCATTGACTGCAACTCAACACCGATTTGGTATCCTGTGCAATATTGGATATCCCTTGCCCGTCGATAAAACATATAAACGGGCAGGGAAAATTTAGCTAGACTGCGAAAAGCAGAAGTAGTGCGATAAGCAGAGAGAAAATGCCGAGGGCTTCTGTCACCGCAAAGCCGAAGATCAAACGACCAAATTGGCCATCTGCAGCCGATGGGTTGCGCAATGCACCCTGCAGGAATTGACCGAACAGGTTACCAACACCAATGCCTGCTGCACCAGTACCGATAGCTGCGAGTCCTGCGCCAATAAATTTTGCTGCTTCTGGATCCATTTTGTCACTCCTTTGTGAACTTTAAAAAATTGATTGGATTAAGTTGTTAATTGTTAGTGACCGCCGGGATGCAGCGCGTCGTTGATATACATGCAGGTAAGCATGGTGAAAACATATGCTTGCAGAAACGCCACAAGAAATTCAAGCGCAGTCAAGCCAATCGTCATGGCAAAAGGCAATATTGAGCCAACTATACCAACGGCGCCAATCGAACTCATTGAAACTACAAATCCTGCAAACACTTTTAAAGTAATATGTCCTGCGAGCATATTAGCGAACAAACGAACTGAATGGCTAATGGGTCTGGCAATAAACGAGATAATTTCAATAGCAACAACCAAAGGCATAATCGCTATTGGGACGCCGGACGGGACAAATAATTGTAAAAAACCTAAACCATGCTTGCTAAAACCAACAATCAGCACTGTCAAGAATACCAGTAACGCCAAGGCCACAGTAATGATCACATGGCTGGTAACGGTGAAAAAATATGGAAACATGCCAAACATATTGGCAACCAGAATGAACATAAACAGCGAAAATACTAACGGGAAAAATTTCATCCCCTGAGAACCGGCAGAATCTCGAAGCATTCCAGCGACAAATTCATAGGCAATTTCCGACAGGGACTGACTTCTGGAAGGAATTAGACCACGTCCGCCGGTCGACCATAGCAGAAAGGCAGAAGTCAAAACGACTGTCGCCACCATGAACATGGAGGAATTGGTGAACGAAAGGTCGACGCCATTTACATCAAGCGTCAATAACTTCGTTAGTTGAAACTGGTGAATTGGATCGTTTGCCAATTTTTATTCCTCAGGTACCATAGTTCGTAAAGTCAGCTTGGGTGGACTATTATCTATCAAACAAAACAACTTCAACCATATAAATGACAAAAAGCAGAGAATTTCTATTTCCTGTCAATTTTGTCACTGTCTTCGTGCTCAATACCGGTTGGAGAACTGGTTTCCAATCCGGCAGCCCGCATTATATTTCTGACACCGGCAATAAATCCCAGGGGAAGCATAATTATCATACCCCACGGTGCTGTGCCCAAAAAATAATCTATCGCCCAACCAATTCCAACTCCAACCAAAATCGCTACTACAAACTCTGTAGAAAGCCTGATGGCATTGCTAAAATTAACATTGTCCGACTTCTTGTTTTCTGAAGTTTGAAGTCCATCACTGCCACGCAATCGCGAATCAAGTGATTTCAATCGTTCCTCAAGTTGATCGCGACGGTCGGAATTGGACAATTTTTCATTCCTGGTAATGTTTCCGACTAACATTCGAAAACGAATATCCGGATCAAATCTATCTATAACCTCAAACCCCTGGGCACCTATAACCTGATGACAGGAATATGCGCAGTACAAAGAAAATAAGTACTTCCAGGGCGGTTCAGATTCCAAGGAACAATTGCACAATTTCAGGTTACCCCCGAGATCGCGCGCAACATAGTTTCAGGACTGTTGTGTGTCAAGCAAATGATGGGCAAATGATGGGTAATTTTGAGGTTGTGAAGCAAAATTTAGAGGTCTTCACCAGAAAATATCCGGGGCTCACCAAAATTCTGTATTTAAATTGAGGACACCTTCCAGGAATCTCGCGACGCGTTTACTGTAAGCGGTTCGCCGGTTTCCACCGCCTGCCCGCCTCGCTGGTACTGCTGTTTTCCCGGATATTCGCCGCTTTCAAGGCGTTTATCCGGATTTTACACGCACAAAAAGTCGGGTTAACCGGGGGCAACCGCTCCGGTTTCAGGCTGAACAAACCGATTCATGTTGTGAACGAGGTTCATCATACTGATCCTGTGGTGCGGTTCACTTTGCCCGCCATTGAACAGTCCTGGAAACCGAATATATGCTCGACGCGGACCCGAACCTTCGAGCGGGTTTTATTGGCCTTGATTTGCCCTGCCGTGAGCGGCTTGCCCCGTTTTACCTTGTGATGAATGTGGCCGCGACAACCCTTTTCTTCATGCTTGTTCCCACTATCAGCTGAGCGACAGGCACTGTCGCTCCAAAAGTCCGGTGAAGTGTTGCCCGCATCAACAAGATCGACAAGCTTTTGGCAGTCATGCTCGCTGGCGGAACTCGCCTCACAATCGCGGGATCAGCTTGTGCCACCGGTCCACATTGATATGGTTCTGGTAGCCAAACGGCTTTTGCCATGTTTCTTCGTCCAGCGGGCGTCTACGTCTTTTTGCCGCTCTTTGCATGGCTTCTTGTTCCAACCCCTGAGCGTCTTGCCTGACTTGACTGCCTCATTCTCATCGCGGCTATTGCGCTGTTTGGGTACAGACGCGATTGATGCAGCAACAATCTGGCCGCCATCCCCCGCTACCGCTCGCGCATGCCTTCAGTCCAGTGGCGGATCATCGGATCGAGGAAAAACTCGATGATCCGGCGCTTCTTTACTTTAATCTCTACCGACACCGTCATTCCTGGAACAAGCGACACACTGTTTTTTCTTCCTACGTGCATTTTGGTAGTTTCCATAGAAAGTTGAATTGGAAACAGGTAACCGGATTCGTTCAAGATTGAGTCACGAGAAACGGTTGATACTGTTCCATTGATCATACCGTATACTGTGTACGGGAAACTATCCACCTTCAGCGAAGCAGCCTGACCAACATGGACAAAACCTATGTCCTTGTTATCAATTAATGTCTCAACCAGCAGGCTCCGGTCTGTCGGTACGATCGTCAACAGATCTTTTTGCGGGCCTGCAACCCCGCCAACCGTGTGAACGCTGAGATTCTGCACAACACCGTCGGAAGGAGCGCGCAATATCGTTCCACGCATCTGTGCAGAATATCTGTTGACACTGTTGAGAGCAATCGAGGCATCCCGTTGGGCCGAGATAATGCTGGTCAGAATTTCTTTCTTCTTGCTGGCATATTGACCGGCTATTTCGATAGTTGCCATTTTCAGCACCGCCTTAGCGCGCTCAAGACTGTGCTCGCTGGCTTCGATATTCTTGCGAAGCGTAACAACCTGTTGCTGTGCTACTCTCCATTTTGCTTTGTTCTCAATTCCACGATCCAGCAGGTGTTTAATGACTCGGACATTTTCTGCAGCCGTAGAAAACTGCGTCTGGAATAGTTCGATCTGAATTTCAAGTGCCCGAACTTCTGATTTCCGGGCAGCCTTACTAAGTTGCAAGCCTTCCATCCTGCGTCTGAGCACCTCGGTATCTGATTGCAATTCACTCCTATATGTGGCCACCAACTCGGGCGGCGTATTTGATGGGGGTCTAAAAATGAGCTTCTTTCCTTCAAGCGCAAGAAGCTCTGCCTGATGTCGGGATACCCGTAGCCGCGCCTCCAGTAATGCGCGTTCACTTATTTTCAGTGCAGCCTTGGCCTCGGAACTTTCCAACTCCAGCAAGATATCGCCTCGTCTAACTGATTGGCCTTCCGTCACGTGGATGGCCGTCACGATCCCCATTTCTTTTGTCTGAAGTTTCTTGATATTGCCGACAGGAACCAGTTTTCCACGCCCGGTAACCACAACGTCCAAGGTTCCAACAATACTCCACACCAGGGTCAAACAGATCAGTAGAATGAGTCCGGTTACAAGTACACGCACCGTGGGAGATGGTGGAGATTCGAGAATCTCCAGCGCTGCTGGCAAAAACTCCAGTTCCTCACTGTTTCTCTTGACGACTTTTGCAACAGGCCGGATATTACTTTGATGTTTGCCCATTATTCTAACTCCTCTAGTGACCACAAAGGTTTGCGTACGTTCCATTCAGTGTCAGCAGATCCTCATGTGTACCTGACTCAACAATTGCACCTCGATCCATAACAATGATGCGATCCGCATGGCGTACGGTAGACAGTCTGTGCGTCACGATGAGGACCGTCCGATTGGCACAAATCTGCTTCATGTTGTTTTGAATGACTCGCTCGGATTCATAATCGAGCGCCGATGTTGCCTCATCAAAAATCAGGATGGGAGGATTTGCAGCAATCGCGCGAGCAATTGCGACGCGCTGGCGCTGGCCACCAGAGAGGTTTCCGCCACGTTCTTCAAGCAACGTGTCGTATCCTTCGCTCATCTCCAGAATGAACTCATGAGCACCAGCAACTCTTGCGGCTTGGTGCACCCGTTCGACTGGCATAGAGGGGTCCGACATGGCGATATTGTCCCGAACCGTTCCGCGGAACATTACGCTTTCCTGTAACACAACGCCAATTTGCCGCCGCAACCACAAGGTATCGGCCGTGGAAATGTCTACGCCATCAATCAGGATACGACCGCGTTCCTGAACATAAAGACGCTGCACCAATTTGGTTAAGGTACTTTTTCCGGAACCCGAACCGCCGACTAAACCGACAACTTCTCCCTGGCGAATATTCAGTGACACATCGCGAAGAACCTCCGGGCGCCGCGTATCATATCTGAAGGATACCCGGTCGAAACTGATCGCACCGACAATGTTAGGCAAAGACGCCCGGTTTGCATTGTGGCCCGGTTCAACAGGGCTATTCAGCACATCACCAATGCGGGCCACTGAAATGCGCATCTGCTGGAAATCCTGCCAGAGTTGTGAAAGGCGAATGATTGGTCCACTCACCTGACCTGCAAGCATATTGAAGGCTACAAGCTGTCCGACTGACAATTCGCCATTAATAACAAGTATTGCACCCTTCCAGAGAATGGCCAATGTGACAATCTTCATGATCAGTTGGACAAGTTGCCCGCCAACCGCTCCAAAAATCACTGCTCGAAAACCAGCGCGAACATATCCAGCAAGTTGCTCTTCCCAACGCTTGCGCATTGTCGATTCAACCGCCATAGATTTGACGGTTTCCACCCCGGATACCGTCTCTGTGAGGAAGGATTGATTGATGGCGCCACGTTGAAACTGTTCCTCCAGTCGAACGCGCAAGCCCGGCGTAACAGCGGCTGAAACCACAACAAAACACGGGACCGAAAGGAAAGATATCCAGAATAAAGTCGGACTGTACATATACATGACCGCGAAAAACACCACCGTGAACATGGAATCGATTAAGACGGTGACTGCTGAACCGGTCAAGAAATCCCGTATGTTCTCAAGTTCTCGCAAACGCGCAATGGTTTGTCCTACTGGACGGGACTCGAAGTAGCGAAGCGGCAAGTTTATCATATGATCGAACAGTTTGGCACCTAGTTCGACGTCAATACGACTGCTCGTGTGGCTAAAAACATAAGTTCGCAATCCACCCAGTAGCACCTCCGCGATACTGATCGCAAGCAGACCGATCGCGAGGACATCCAGCGTTGTCATACCCCGGTGGACGAGCACTTTGTCTACTACCACCTGAAAGAATATGGGCGTCACCAGTCCAAGAAGCTGGAGGAAAAACGACGCCAGTAATACTTCACCTATTAAGCGACGGTATTTTCCAACAACACTTGCAAACCAGCTCAGTCCGAACAAAACTTCACCGGATGCCAGAGTTGCACGGGTTGTGACAAACACGATCCCGCCGGTCCAGATATCGGTGAGATCATCAAAACTCAACCGAACAGGTGGTTCATCAGGACGCTGGACAAGAACTTCGTCCTGTCCAACCCGGGCCAGAATCATAAATTCGCCGTCATGCAACTCAATGATCGACGGCAACGGTATCTTGTGAAGTCGTTTCACGCTTGACTTCGTCATCCGCGCGCGAATACCCAGCCGTTTGGCCGCCCGCACCAACGTCATAATACAGAAGTCACCGTCGGGTGCGTTTTCCCGCATAATCTGGCGAGGGTCAGCTGCAATCTTGTTCAGTTGCATCACGATGGCCAGACAAACCGCTCCGGAGTGCGGTATACTTTTCTCACCATGTTGTCGCTTAGCGGTTTCCGACGGCCGCGTGGGCACTCCGTCGCTCTGTTTGTGTAATAACGCAATCTGATCTTCGATCATGCCAGTCTCCCAAAGTTCGTTTGTTCAAGTTACTGATTAACGAATGTCGATATTGCACGGTTCTTTTGAATCCGTCCTGTACCGGAGATTTCACTGACATTAATTCCAGATTAACAAACTATGAATGCCCGGTCGGGAACCGGGCACAATCAGGTTTCCAGTATTGCTTGTAATACTGCGTAGTGGGCCAGTCTGCAGCCACTGGTGCCAGTGGCTGCGAAACTTCCTTTGCCTCTAAGCGGCCACAGAGAAAGAATCAACCGTTGTGGCAGTTCCCCAAAGATTTGCTAATTGGCTCTTCTCTGCCCCGGTCAGATTGTCCTGGAAGTTACCCGCGGCATCTGCACGAGTGAAGTTGGCCATCGCTTCTACAAGACGATTGATGTCATGTGCCTTCAGTTCCCGCGCCGCAGTCTCTTCCTGACCGAAATACAGGTTCGATTGGTTGGCGTTGCCGGAATTGAACCAGCCTGTAAAGCAGACTTCACCAACCGCGTTAGGTGGTTTGCTGCCCGCGGCACTGTCCCAGTTATCAATTTCAATCACAAGATCGTCGCCTTTCCTCTCAAACCAGATATCGTTTTTATCAACGCCTTCATCAACAACGATACGATCCTGCCGGTTCAGATCCTCGACCGTGTTATTTTCAACCGAGTGATCAATAACAAAAGTGTCATGGTTTTTGCCGCCCCTGATCGTGTTATCGCGACCTCCCAGGTAAAACGTGTCATCGCCGGCCTTCCCTTCCAAGAGATTGTTCTCGCAGTCCTGATTCAAGAAGAAAACATCGTCATCATTTCCAGCGTCGAAATAACTGCCCTTACCTGCAGCATACACAATGTCTCTTCCTCCACCAAGGTAGTGTTGCGATGCAGAACCAACATTGATGATTACATCATTGCCGTCGCTCATATGGTAAGTGTTGTTTACTCCTATGCCAATAATTAGATTGTCTCCGGCACCGCCGCTTATCCAGTTCGAATTGCCTATTGCGACAATGAAATCATTACCATTGCCGCCGACCATTATATTTTCATCACCGATTGCGACGAGAATATTATCGCCGTCACCACCGTAAATCTTGTTGGTTTCACCGAGGGCAATGAGAAGATCGTTGCCATCTCCGCCGAGTATATGGTTCTTTGCACCCATGGAGACGATGAAATCATTCCCTATGCCAGCATCGATACGGTTGTCCCCCCCCCAGGACAGCGCGATATCTCTCCCACTTCCAAGGGTGATTGAGTTGAACTCTCCCACCGATAAAACCATATCGCTGCCTTCGCCGGTAAAAATAATATTGTTCAAGCCGATGGCAGCGATGAGGTCACCGTTGTTTTGAAGGAACCCGGCACCGCTCCAGAATGAGGCTGGATTTTTCCACAAAGCGCCCGCGCCGTTCTTGGAGTTTTTCCCAAAGATGCGCTGATAGATATTCTTTCCATTGGCATCCCTGTGTTTAATTGAAGATACTATCTCTGGCAAACCGATCACAGAAACGAACTCGCTTGGGCCATTTTTCCAACCTTTAAGGAAAGCGCTCCCGTCTTTGGTATAGCTTCCGCCGCTATGTGACAGGCTTTCGTCACTCGTGGCCTCGAGGATATTCGTGAACAAACCAAGGTAGCTCTTATAAATTTGGGGCGTCTTGACATCAAAAACCGGCGCGGCAATTCCCTGCTTTGCCCAGGCCCGTCCCACATCAGACTCATCGTGCTGAGGAACGCCATTGGCGCCGCCGGAGATCCCTGTCAACGACCCAAGATCGTCGCCAGGAACCCATTCTAACTTTGCATTTATTCCCAGCGCACTAAGGGCTTTGCCGACACCCGGGATGTTGGCTATCTCCGCCTGGCGTTTTCCAAGTAACTTGCCATGCTCACCCAATTTACTGCCGAGTTTAGAGAGTGTTTCATTTTCTCCGGAGGCATTATAAAGCATTTCAGGATTGAAATCCAAGAGTGACGTCCAACTGTCGGAGAAGACAACGTTGTTTGTTCCGACAACCATGATAATATCGGAGCCTGCCCCACCGTAGACGAAATTTCCGTATGGTTCGGGCGTGTCTATTTTATGTTTGCCCTCCTTCTTGTCCTTTTCAAATTGTTCCTTCTTATTCTCTTTAACGCTATTCCAGGTTTCCCCCAAACCGTCAGAAAACAGAGTAAACAGACCCTGAACGTTCTTGTAATCGGTCGTCAAGCCAAAACTGTTTTGTTGTTTGGCCTGTTCATACCCCTTCGGGTCTTCATTCTTGTCGTAAGTTCTTCCATAGAAATCCTCTTCCGTATCACCATCATCAGCTGTAATACTGGGAAAGGGATTCAAGGACTTGGCAATCTGTTTCCACTTCTCTTTATCGAGCAACATATTCGGATCCACCGCGACGATTATGTCGTTCGAGTCGCCATGGTTGAAGATGACGTTTCTGTCGCCGAACGCAACCTGAACACCTTGACCAACGGTGAGGCCACCGTCGCCTCCAAACGCTTGTTTGGTGCCAGCCCCATCACCGACACGGGCAATGATATTGTTGTCACCAATTGTGACCGCTTTGAAGCCGCCATTGCCCCACTTCGCCACAATGTTGGAACTCCCAACCGCTATTGTGTTTGTGTCTCCATGGCCGACGTGCACGACGATGTTGCCACTGGATTTGTTGCCGCTCTTGGGGCTCTTGGCGTCCGGCAGCGACTTTGCAATTGCTCCTCCGTTATCCGAAATTCCGGCAATCTTCCCATATTTTAGAATATCCAGTGGCCTAGCAATGGCTAGCCCATAGAAATCACCATCTCCCACTTTGATCATCACATTGCCACTGCCTGCGATTCCGGCCATGATTGTGTTGGTTTGCTTTTTGCCAATAATGTCGGCAACTGATTCGGTGTTGTCGAAATATTCGAGGGCGCTCTTGTGGTTCACTTCGGTAAAGATGTTGTAGCTACCGGCCCCAATCATGATGGTGTTGAATTTGCGGTTCGCCAGCAGACCGCCCATTTCTTTGGCAGCATCACGCATCCCCGCATTGACATGATCGGCAATGGACTTTTTGTTTTCCCCGCCCCCTCCTGCGAGCATGTCATCGGATTTGTCATTATCCCACTTGTCCCAACCATCGCGATAGTCCCCACCACCGATTTTGGTGAAGATGTTGTAACCGCCAAACATCAGTGCATAAGTGCGACCGTTGCCGATTTGGGTTGCAATGTTTGCCGTGCATGGCTGCCGGCCCTTGTTGGTGATTGAGTTTACGCTGTCCGGCGTCAAAGACACCATGGCAAGTGCAACGTCCCCATCGCCAACTTTTGTAAACTCGTTGCCAGCAAATTTCTCCGCAGCCGCGAACAGGATGCCCATGACGTTGCCGTCACCTATATGGTGGATCAAATTCGCCGCTACTGCCAAGTTTGTCATCTGCACAGCAATGGACACCACGTAACTGTCTCCATTGCCGGTTTTGGTGATGAGGTTTCCCTGCCCGACAGCCAGTATCGTCGTGTCACCCTTGCCAGTTTGGGTGTAGGCATTGGCCCCGGCAGCCATGATCACCGCTGCATCCCCATCACCTCTCTTGGTG
Source organism: Hyphomicrobiales bacterium (assembly GCA_024224595.1). Classification (GTDB taxonomy): domain Bacteria; phylum Pseudomonadota; class Alphaproteobacteria; order Rhizobiales; family Rhizobiaceae; genus JAAEMP01. The sequence continues at coordinate 2,103 of JAAENI010000711.1, read as the reverse complement.
ATAAAATTACCGGCTGCAAGGAAAATGCCCTGCAAATCGCCATTTCCCTCAATCCACAATTCATTGCCGGCGCCAAGCATTATGGCCGACACATTGCCGTTGCCGAATTTATTAACGGCATTAAAAACGCCTGCCATGTAATACTCGGCATCGCCAATTCCATAGGACGTATGTGTATTGTTGCTACCTATGGCCGTGACCTTGTTAAAACCGTTACCCTTTTTGACGCTGATATTTGTCATTCCGCCCATGTAGACTTCATAGTGTCCATCACCGACATGGGTGATCTCATTTAATTCAGCTGCGAGCCGGGCGTAGGTCCTGCCATTGCCTGTGCGGTTTATGATATTACCTTTCCCGATAGCTCTCACTTCCAGGTCACCCTGTTGGACGAGCATTGTGATAATGTTGCCAGCGCCTACTCCTTTAAACGTCAGATTACCTTTACGGCCCCTTCTGGTGATGACATTACCACCACCGGCACCGAAAAAATTAAGACTACCGTACCGGGACAAATGGTTGATAACATTCACAGCTCCTGCACCATAAAAATTCACATCTGCCGCGCCTTTGCCGCCTGTGGTGATAACATTTGCACCACCAGCCCCGTGGAAAAATACCCCTCCGAACTGATGCCGCCCGACGTTTCGGGTAATTACGTTTGCACCACCAGTACCGTAAAATCTAACGTCGCCACTCTTAGCGTTGTGGGTAATTATATTTGCCACGCCAGCACCATAATAATTGACGTTTCCGCTATTGCCGGAAAGGTAGATATGATTAGCGCCACCGACTCCATGATAATTTACATTGCCATATAGGGCAGTGTGCCTGATGCTGTTGGCTATGGAGGCACTATAGACATTTATGTCGCCAGATCCCTTGCCGCTGCGATTGGCTGAAAAGCATCCCAATACGCCTTTCACGGTAATGTTTCCCTTAGCCGAGGAATTGCGCAAGTCCGCAAAAACAGCCGCTCCGGTAAAATTTACATTGCCGCGAGAGCCGCCGGATCGATCAAGACGAACTCGCCCGCCGCCGCCGGAAAACGATATGTCACCGCTTCCCGAAACACTGTTCTTGACTTTCACGTTGCCGCACAAGCCTTTTACGGTCACGTTACCGTCGACGCCGGCGCGAGACAAATCGAGGGAGAGAATACCGCCCGTAACGATAACATTGCCCTTGTCGCCGTAATGGCGCATTTTCGCCGTACCAATCGTCGCGCCGACCTGAAGATCGCCGCTGCCGGTCTTTTTGACGTAGGCTTTTCCGAACCCGCCGTAAAGTTTTAATCTCCCCGAGCTCTTGTAAAGTTTAAGTGATCCCAAAACTCCCTTGACGGTATCGTTTCCGCCTTTGGCTGATACTTTTCCACCTATTCCAGCCAAAGAAATTGTTTCACTTCTGTTACTACCTTCATAGTAGCCTTCACCCCACGCAAAAGCTGCTCGGTCTTTGGCAGTTTGAACACCCTTCGATATCTTCTTGACTATTTTTCCCATTGTCTTTTTCCCATTATCTTTTTTTCATTTTCTAATCTAAAATCGTCCCCGGATATCAGATACGGTAAAGTTGCACTCTGACTTTGTCTGGGGTGTCGGAATAAACCTGTCCTCGCGATCCGAAGATACGCGTGCCCTTTGGAAATACCTCTTCACGGAGATCGCGAACAACTTCTCGGCAGTGGCCGAACGGTGCGATAAACTCTACAAAGTAGATATTTTCACCTGAACGCCATTCACTCACCTCGGGATCGCGACCGGTTGCCAGAATGTCGCCCAGTGAGGCATCGCTCAGGTAGGCCCAGTTGCAGAACCCAATCGGTCCCCTGTGAGCATCCCAGTAATACCGATACTGATTCAGTTCAAAAGACGGCCCAACACGCTGCAAAAGCGCCCCAACAGGATACTCCTGATGCAGTGGCGAACTCTGGCAAAGCCATATCAAGCCGCCCATAACCCTGAGAAACGGTTCCTGCTCCCAAGCCGAGCCCGCAACTGAGGTCGAATTGTGAACAATCTGACTTTCGATCATGCTGGGCTCTCCCATAGCTCGTCCTTTCAGGATTTTAACGGTTTTTCAGATTGTGACTGGCTGGTC
>JAAENI010000710.1 GCA_024224595.1 Hyphomicrobiales bacterium | reverse complement strand
TAACTGAAAGTCACTGTACACGGCTCGGTCGCTACCAACGGGGTAAAATTGTTTTTCTTCAATGGCATGCAATAACATGGCTTGCTCGTCTAAACCCAACTCACCAATTTCATCTAAAAACAAAATACCTTCATGGGCATTTTTAAGGTAACCGTCGCGGGCATTTTGCGCGCCAGTGAACGCGCCTCTTACATGGCCAAACAATGCTGACATGGCACCGTCACCCACTAAGGTTGCACAGTTCACAGGCACTAAACTGCCTTCAACTCCGCCTCGGGATGATTTAAGTTCATATATTCTGCGGGCTAATTGGGTTTTTCCTGCCCCGGTTGGACCTTCGAGCAACATGGGGTCGGCAGCGCTTAGTGCCACCTGCTCAATTTCGGTGATGAGCTGATTGAAGGATTTGCTTCGGGTTTGTATGCCTGCCTTGAGGAACTCTCGCCCTAATTCAGATTGCTCCGAAAAGCGGGCAGCCAATGCAGCGTATTTGGATAAGTCCAAATCAATGATGCTCATGGTTCCGATGGCGCGATTTTCCGCTTCAAAATCTGGCGATACCTGGATCAGCTTAGAAGGGAATATCTGCGCTTCACTGAGCATGAACATACAGATTTGATTCACGTGTGTGCCAGTGGTGATATTCAGATAGTAGTTTTCGGTGTCTGTATT
>JAAENI010000709.1 GCA_024224595.1 Hyphomicrobiales bacterium | reverse complement strand
GGATATGATGCCGTTATCGAGAAACAGCATCTTCTTGTACGCGACGTACCCTATGTGACAGCATCGGGGGAAATTGAACGTGGAACACTAATTTCCACTCTTGAGGGAACATTTGAAAAGGCTGGAGAGCGTATTTCAGATCATGTTGTCATGTTTGTGGGAGAATACCCCTGTGACAATAAGGGCGCTCCCCTGGAAGCTATTCGTAATAATACGCGCGATGAAAACATTGCAGGCCAATGGACTATCAATCATCGTTTTTCAAGCAAGCCCAAACGGGGTTATTATCAAAATTACTATGAAAAGATGTCTACCTATGCGTCTATTTTGAGCAATTATGCAGCTGCAATCGATCCTGAATGCACTTCCCGCCCCCACCGTGTGATTGAAATGGCTGATGACTCGCCATTTGTGTATTTCGATAATGCTTCGGGGCGTGCTGGAATTAGCGCGGTTACACAAAAACTAACAGGGCGATCAGTTGCGATTGTTGGGTTAGGCGGAACGGGTTCTTATCTGCTTGATCTGGTGGCCAAAACACCGTTGGACGGAATTCACCTGTTTGATGGCGATATTTTCGAGCAGCATAATGCGTTTCGTTCGCCCGGGGCCGCTTCATTCGATATTCTGCAAACCCGCCCATTAAAGGTAGATTATCTGAAATCAATCTATGAAAATATGCATCGCCGCATTGTTGCACATGGTGAGTTCATAACACCAGAGAATGTTAACGAGCTTCAGGGTTTTGACATGGTGTTCCTTTGCATTGATGCAAACGAGGTCAAGGTGCCGATCATCAAGGCCCTGGAAGCATTCGATGCAAAGTTTATCGACGTAGGGATTGGCGTGAATCTTGTGCAGGAGGCGCTGACAGCCACAATTCGTACAACGACTAGCACACCTGGGCATCGTTCTCACGTTCATGATCGCCGGCGCATTCCAATGCAGCCTGGTACTGGCAACAATGAATATGCTCACAATATTCAGGTGAGTGAGTTAAACGCCATCAATGCCGGTTTTGCGGTTATCCAATGGAAGCAACAGTGTGACTTCTATCGTGATATCGAGCATGAACACCACTCCCTCTTCCGGATCGCTGATAATCATATCCTTAGCGAGGACGCGGCATGAAACGACTATCGATGCTTGAACATCGATTTGTAAAATCTGTACCCCGTGATCTGGAGTCGGGTATTCTCTATGTGTCCGTTGAATATTGCACCGCATTGCACCTTTGTGCATGTGGATGTGGCCGGAAGGTGGTCACACCATTATCGCCCAATGACTGGAGCATGACGTTTGATGGCCGATTGGTTTCATTAAAACCATCTATCGGAAATTGGTCTTTACCTTGCCGTTCGCACTATTTTATACGCCGAGGCCGTATTCAGTGGGCAGGTGATTGGACTGATAAACAGATTAAACAGGGCCGCGATAACGACTTAATGCGCAAGCGTGGTAATCGTCCCACTGTTGTTGCAACGGAAGCTACACCGGAAATAAAAGCACGTAAGGTATCGGTTCTGGAGTGCGTTCTGAAATGGATTAATTCCAAATTCTAGAAACTATTATGGTGGGATATTTGTGAAGTCAGCGAATGCTCCACTTAGAGCCTGCAATTGATTCAATCACAGCACTAGCTGCGTATTCATCAGATTACCAATGATCAATGGTACCCCAGGATGGGTGGCGTGAAAACGGCACCGAGCATTGCTCCAGGCAAGTGCATCAATTGACATCCATCCAGTGAGTTCTTGGATTTCTTGATGAATATTGATCAAGTCCTGCTGGATGATGGGTTCATGATGTGCAATTCGATTGCGCAGCCGGCGTACAGCGTTCAACCGAGC
>JAAENI010000708.1 GCA_024224595.1 Hyphomicrobiales bacterium | reverse complement strand
CGTCAAGTGAAACTGACGTTAGAAGCTGATTGGTTTTGTCTTCAGCTATTACCTTCAACCGATGTCCGCTTTAGTGATCGGTCAGGCAATACACTCGCCACCATCGATGACCAGTGCATGGCCGGTGATGAATGATGACCGGTCAGATGCCAAAAACAATATAGATTCTGCAATTTCCTCAACCGTCGCCCAGCGGCCCATGGGAATGGTTTTGCTAACATAGGCCTCTATTGCCTCACGTCCGCCCATTTGGCGAATATATGGCTCGTTGAAAGGTGTGTCGACCCATCCAGGACAAAGCGCATTGCACCTGATATTGTGTTGGGCATAATCAAGGGCAATCTGTTTGGTCATGGCGATGATGGCGGCTTTGGTTGTGATGTAGGCCAGCATACCCTTGTCATAAAAGACGCCAGAGTTGGAGGATGTGTTGATAATTGATCCGCCACCCTGGGCTTTCATAAAGGGCACTACTATCTTTGATGCTACAAAATGTGGTCTCACATTAAGCCCATAGGAATTGTCCAATCCCTCTGCGGTTACCTCTTCCAGACTGCCTTCGACCTGAATACCGGCGTGGTTGTGAAGAATGTCGATACGCCCGTGTGAAGCATGGGCATCAACAATCAATTTTTCCAAAGCATCATCATCTGTCACATCGGTTGGGCTTGCTTGGGCGCTTCCACCTGCTCTTCTGATAATTTCCACGGTTTCATCAGAGCGTTGTACTGATAAATCAGAAACAATTACATGAGCGCCCTCACTTGCCAGAATTTTTGCCCCGCCACGACCAATGCCGGAACCTGCGCCGGTTATTATGGCAATGCGATCTTTGAGTATCATTGGATTCTTCCCCTTTTGTTGGAAGCTATTCAGCAGCTGCAGAAGATTTTCCAGTATTTTTTCGTAGCAATATCTGTGCCGTGACAAGCAGAATTAATGAGACAGCCAGGACCATGGTACCGATTGCATTGACCTCTGGAGTGATGCCACGGCGTATGGAAGAAAAGACATAAATTGGTAACGTTGAATTCGTTCCAGCGACAAAAAACGAAATGATAAAATCGTCAAAGCTAAAGGTAAAACTCAGCAGAAATCCGGCAAGGATGGCCGGAAATATCTGTGGCAAGGTAATTAGACGAAATGTTTGCCATGGTGTTGCGTATAGATCCTGGGCGGCTTCAATCAGGGAACGGTCCATTCCTGCGATCCTGGCGCGCACCAAAAGGATAACAAGAGACATGGTAAATAAGGTATGCGCTGCAATAACTGACATATAACCCAGAGATAATTTTGGCGGGTTTGCTCCTTCAGGCCAAACAGAAGCAAGTATTGGGTTTAGAAAATCAAATACTGTTACCAAAGCGACCAGTGTGGCAATGCCAATTACAATACCGGGAATCATTATCGAAACATAAATCATGCCGTCGAACAGAGGTTTCAAAGGACCGCGAATTCTTTGTAATGCCAATGCCGCCATCGTACCCATAATGCTGGAAAGCAGAGCCGCAGAAAATGCAATAATCAGACTGGTTGTGAGTGCATCCATCATAAACGGGTTGGATAAAGCCTTGCCGTACCATTTAACAGACAACCCCTGAAAATCACTGGCATGGCGACCAGAATTGAAGCTGAACAAAACGATAATGCCAATGGGCACATAGAGGAACAGGTAAACTGCAAATGTATATAGTCGCATGGTCATGATATTTCCCCTACATCAATGACTCATCTTGTCCGGTCGATTTCCCCATCGCCAGACGCATATAAAGAGAAACTGTAACCAGCATGATAATTACCAGTGTAATTGCCACAGCTGAGCCAAAGGGCCAGTTTCGCGACTGGAGGAACAAGTCTACCAGAGCATTGCCAATGAAAAACACTTTCCCGCCGCCAAGAAAGGCAGGAATGAGAAATTCTCCCATCAACAGTATGAAAACAAGCATACAACCTGTCGCCATGCCGGGCATGGAAAGCGGCAGTGTAATCTGAAAGAATGACCTGGCCGGTGCACAACCAAGATCCGCAGCAGCCTCGAGTAATCGTTTATCGAGTTTCTCAAGCGAAATGTATATCGGGAACACCATTAGTGGCAGGTAGCCGTAGATGATGCCGACAATCACAGCAAAAGGAGTGTTTATCAGGCGAACACCCTCAATCCCAATAAACTCAAGCAGACTTGGAATACCTTTTCCACCGAGCAGAAATATCCAGGCATAGGTGCGGATCAACAGGCTGGTCCAGAACGGAACGATTACCAGAACCAGCAATAATAGTTTCCATTTCTGGTTTACCTTTATGGCAAGGTAATAGGCAAGCGGGTAGGCAATAAGGAGACTCGCCAGTGTCCCCAGTGGAGCATAGCTCAACGTATTTTTAAAAGCCGCCAGGCGCGAGGGGAGATTGAAATATTGATCGAACGTAAATGATGCAACATATCCTCCTTCCGGTGAACGCATACCAAAACTGAAAATAGCGACGACAACCAGAGGCAATACCAGCATAAATAGAAACCAGACAGTGGTGGGCCCCAGTAACACCCCTGTCAGCCATCGTTTAGCGTTGGTATCATCAATCATTGTCGTCGCAACTTTCTGACGCTAATATGTTGTTAGGCAGATTTGAACCTTGCCATCACTTCAGCGCGGGTCGGATCGGTCAATGACTCTGCCGCACCAAATTCCAGAGCATTAAAAAGCTCTTTGGCCGGATAGAGAATTGGATCGTTCTGAGCACTTTCAGGCAGCATGCCGGTAACACGCGAATCACTGGATGGATAACCATGTACTTCAGCATCAAGTGACTGATTTTTCGGATCCATCATGTAGTTGATAAAGGCATATGATGTATCAAGGCTTGGCGTATTGACCGGGATAGAATAGAAATCCGACCATAATTCACCGCCATCAGAGGCGACAAAATACTGCATTTCGGGCAGGTCAGTGTTAAGCTGTTTTCCGTCACCAACCCAGCAAATAGACATCCATGCATCACCAGCGCGCAAACCCGGCTGGTAATCGGAAGTGATGGCAAACAGATGTGGTTTGGCTTCGATCAGTAATTTCTCTGCTGCTGCCAATTCGCCCTTGTCAATGGAGTTGAATGAATATCCAAGTGCACACAATGCAGCGCCGATTGTCGTTAACTGATAATCGTGAAGGATAGAATGACCCGAACCCGCACCCATGGTTACATCAAAAAAGTCTTTGTGTGATTTTGGATTACTTTTTATTTTTTTGGAATTGTAAACAATCCCGGTCGTTCCCCAGTTTTTGCACACTCCATATATTTTCCCGTCAATGGTAGAAGCGCTTGAAAATTTGGGATTCTGGGTGCTGGCATCATAATTTGGAATACGAGACAGATCGAGTTCGGTCAGCAAACCCAACTTAACATAGGTTGAAAATGTGTAATTTGTATTCTCAATCACATCAACACCGCCGCCACCGGCCTGCATTTTCGCCAGCATTTCCTCATTCGAGCCAAATACATTGGCCTGTATATTAACGCCAGTTTCCGACGTGAAGTTTTCCAGCGTTTTCGGGTTGTGGTAATTTGGCCAGGTGGACAGCACCATCTTGTTGCTCAATTTGCCCGCTGCCTGCGCAGAACCTGGCATCAATGAAGGCGTCGCTGCTCCCATCACTGCCATGGCGGTTCCCAGACCAGTCACACCCAGAAAATGCCGCCGAGATACGCTGCCTTTCTGGTAACGCCTAAATTCCTCCATCAGTTTTGTCGCTGTGATTGGTTGGTTGTCTTTGAAGTTATTACTCATTTCATTTCCTCCGGTTTAAGTACTTCACTAGTTGCTTCGTGGTTAAGTCGTAGTATTTTGTCCTGTACTGCAGCGCTTATGAATCCTCCAGGACGAGAGCTATTTCGTTTTTCCAGCCTACTGAAACCCTGTCTCCGGGACCAAAACCTTTGTGCCTACTTTCAATATATTTGGGAGAGAGCACCAGCACATCACCTATAATATCTGTGGCAACCAGATATTCGGTGTGCTCACCCAGAAAAATCTGGTTTTTGATTTGCCCGCTCAAGGCGATGTCTGTATTCATGTCCGCAGCACTTTCGCTATCAGATCCGATCAGCATCAATTCAGGGCGGATGGCGACGCATGCATTGTCTCCGGGACTTAACATTTTTGTTTCCGGCGAGTGCCTGCCCGAAAAACTCATACCTTTTTCAGTTTCCAGGGTGATGGTCCCGCCACTGACTTGAGATACTGTTCCAGCTATGAAATTTGTTTTTCCAACAAAATCTGCAACGTACCGATTAACCGGCAAATCATATAGTTCGCGGGGCGAACCCAATTGTTCAACGCGCCCTTCGCGCATGATACAAATTTGGTCACTCATTGAGAGCGCCTCCTCCTGATCATGGGTAACGAGGATAAATGTAATACCTACCTCGCGTTGCAGAGTTTGCAATTCGATCTGCATGTCTCTTCGCAACTTGCGATCAAGTGCTGCAAGGGGTTCGTCAAGTAGCAAAACAGTCGGCCTGTTGATCAGAGCTCTGGCCAACGCTACGCGCTGTTGCTGACCTCCCGACATTTCCCATATACGGCGATTGCCATATCCGGACATCCGAACCATCTCAAGAGATTCATCGACTTGTTTATCCATATCAGATCGTGAAGGTTTGGGTTTACGTTGCCGAAGGCCAAATCCAATATTTTCCGCAACCGTCATATGGGGAAACAAAGCATAGTGCTGAAACACCATATTCACCGGCCTTTTATGGGGAGGCACACCAATGACTGATGTTCCACCAATTTGTACTCCCCCGGTTGTTGGCTGCTCAAATCCGGCAATCAACCGAAGCGATGTGGTTTTTCCGCAACCTGAAGGTCCAAGAAAACTGAAAAATTCGCCACGTTTTATCAATAGGGAAACATTGTCGACGGCAATTACATCACCAAATCTTTTTGAGACGTCACGAAATTCGATATCCGCATCTGGCAAATTATTAATTTCTGCAGTCACCAACGATCTCCCGAATCGGCGGTATATTCGATTGTCTATATACCGTAAAGCACAATATCGTCTACTTTTTGCATGATGGTAGACTACCACCTAAACTTGGTATATGAAAGCATTATTACGATTCAAGGCATATACCATAAATGACATATATCAAAATGAGTATATGTTTTGTCCTATATAGTTAGGGGAAACACCATAGTTGTAGCAAAAACCACCCGAAATAAGAGTGTTAAGGCCGGAGACCGACAATGGATCGAATTATTGTCCCAAAGCATTGATTCCATTGGATCAGAAAGTTTTCCGCAGGCACTTCTTGATGCGCTGAGAACATTGGTGAAGTTCGATAATTCGGTATTTTTTTCCTATTTTCAAAGTGAAAAACCCTTGTGTTTGTTTCACACGTTTACATCCGAAAAACGGACCATTTATGTTGATGATTACCTGAATGGCCCCTATCTGCTTGATCCCTTTTTCAAAGCCTGCAGCAGAAAAATGAATCCTGGTCTGTATCGACTTGGCGAAATTGCTCCGGATCGTTTCTACCAAAGTGAATATTACAGATCTTACTATATCCAAACCGAACTGTCTGATGAAATTTGCTTTACCTTCTATCTGGAAAAGGGTGTGGCAGTAGTCATCTCCCTGATGCGTTCGGGTGGGAATTTGCGGTTTTCGGCCAGGGAATTCAGAATCCTGAATAGTATCACCCCAATCGTGATCAGTCTCGCCCAGCGCCACTGGCTTGATGTTCCAGGTAAATTTGATGTGGAGGCTGTGGAAAATGGTTCGCACAAAAACTTCTCCCTGACCGAGGAGACCGTCGGTTCAGTGTTTGACATGCGCCTCACACCCAGAGAAGTCCAGGTAGTTGCCCAGGTTCTTGAAGGCCATTCTTCAGATTCAATTGCCAAAGATCTTGGAATATCGGTGGGTACAGTTCGTATTCATCGCCGTAATATTTACGGAAAGCTGCATATCTCATCACAGCAGGAACTGTTTTCGATCTTTCTAAAGAAAGTCACAAATGAACTGTGAACGAAGCAATACCGAAATTAACTCAATCGCAATAACAACACATGATCAAAGGAGGATTAATATATGTCAGAAAATGCTAAACTTAACGAGAACCGGGGCAGATTGGCCGGCAAAACTGCTGTAATCACGGGTGGCGCTGCTGGTATCGGAAGGGCAACCTCGCTTAAGTTTGCCCAGGAAGGTGCTGTTGTCATCATTCTCGACATCCAAAAGGAAGCTGGCGAAGAAACCGTGGACATGATCCGCAAGAGCGGTGGTAGCGCTGAATTTATAGAAACTGATGTATCGAGTGCAGATCAGGTTGAAGCGGCGTTTGACAAAATTGCCGAGACCATAGGTCCCTACAACGTTTTGTTTAACCACGCCGGAACAATTACCGTGAAGCCACTCGATCAATCAACTGAGGCTGATTACGACCGGCTAATGGACATTAATGTTCGCTCCGCCTTTCTCGTCTGCCGCCGCGCGGTAAAAGAGATGAGTGAAAATGGTGGCGGCTCGATTGTCATTACGGCATCAATTGCTTCTGAACTCGGCTACGCCCTGGAATCACTTTATTGCATGACCAAGGGGGCAGTGTTGCAATTGTCGCGTGCGATATCAGTTGAATACAGAGACAGGGGAATTCGCTGCAATGCGGTTTGTCCCGGTTTTGTCAAAACCGCGCATGGTCTGCGTGAAATTGATGAACTTGATACCGCTGGTCAGAAGTGGGAAGAAAATGCACTGGCGGAAGCGCAGGGCCGCATTTGCGAACCTGAAGAAGTTGCATCGGCAGTTGCATTTCTGGCATCTGATGAAGCAAGTTTTATCACAGGCACAGCTTTGTATGTTGACAATGGCTGGTACGCCAAAGGTTGAAATCCGCAAAAAAAGGGGCACGGGTGCACTATGTCATCTACAGCGACCGGTTTGTCAAATATCATTAGATTTGATCTGTTTTGGGAGTGTGGACAACAATTTTTTCGTCAACAACCGCAATTTGTTATTGGCAGTCCCCCTCAATTTGCGCTAAATGTGTAAGTTCAAACACGGACTATTTGATGAAAAATACCGGGGAATATAAGCTGCCGTTGATCGCGTTGTTGTTGTTGCTGACAATAGCAAATGGCAGTGCTGTGTTTGCTCAATCAAACAGTCTGTTTCCTGCATGGTCTAAGAAGAACCAGCAAGATAGTTCAAGAATCATACAAAAAACTGTACCAATTGGCCGCGGCCTGAAAGTAGATATTCACGCGCCTGTGATTACCAAGAGTCGCGGATTGTTTCGCCCGGGCAAAAAAGTGCCGGTCCTGCTCTATGTGCATGGCGGCGGTTGGGTCAAGGGCACACGGAGCAAAGTCTACAACCTGCCTGCCTTTGCCACCAAACGAAACTGGATGCTGGTGTCGGTTGATTATCGGCCGATACCCAAAACCAATATCGATGGACAGGTGCTTGATGTAGTGCGCTCGATCAATTGGGTCCGTGCCAATATCAAACGCTATGGGGGTGACCCCAAGCGTATCGTCATCATGGGGCATTCTGCCGGGTCCCATCTGGTAGCCATGGTCGGGGTGAAAAAGCTTGGGGGCAAATTGCGCGGTATCATTCCCAATGACGTGCAGGCCTATGACATGGTTGCCTATGGCGGTATGCGCGGTTCGCTGCCGCGCGTCTATCAGGCGGCTTTTGGTTCCAATCCACAAAACTGGATCAAGTGGTCGCCGATCACCTATGTCAAACGATCCAACAACTATCCGCCGTTTCTGATCATGTATTCCGGCTCCAATTATGAACGTCGCAAAAAACTCGCCAATGGGTTTGGCCGGGCGCTGAAATCACGTGGCACGCGTGTGACGATGTTTAATGGCAAACGATACAGTCATGGTTCAATTGCGCGCACCATTGGCACCAGTGCCGAGGTGACCCGCGCAGTTGAGATTTTTCTGCGAAGAGCATTTCGCTAAATCGTTCACACCAGTGGCCCGCCTTGACTGGGTTGCCGATATTATCTTAAAATTTCTTGGAGTCTGTTCAAGAATACACAAGAGGGTTGAAACTCATTCAATCAACCTCTTTTGCGCTGCCAATTTGGTTTGTGACAAGACGCAAAGCCGCAGGAAAACTGTTGGTTTTCAAGGTTTTGCAACGCTGACACGGACCAAATTAGCTTCGTCAGTAAGGATTTAAACTATAACGCCCATCCAAAGCAAACCAATGCTCGAAATGGCAACCAGCCTTACCTTACGCTTGCTTTACTCTGTCTGGACGTTATTGTTTAACAAAAGAGGCTGATTGAATGAGTCTCAACCCTAACCTTGTAGTTGGAAGGATTCGCATGATCAATCACATCATTAACATTGTCCGGCATCATACCTTGATGACCTGCAGACCATGTGGAACAGGCGTCGCAGGTCGCTTCGCAAGGATTTACTTTTCTTTTCTTTTGCTAAGTGTGACCTTGTTGATCGTCAGCGTATCCGATTCAAAAGCACAATATTTTGGCGTATTGCCGTCCTGCAGTGAGGCCACAGTTCACGCGCGTATCGTCAAACGGTTCAATCAGGCCGACCGCACATTATGGCATCGCGGTACACGGTTGAAACATATCAGACAGGCGAGTGAACGTGCCTACAATATTTATCCCAGCAGTCAGATTAATCGCCGTTATTGCCGCGGCAAAGCCTACATGTCCAATGGCAGAACTCGCCGGGTGCATTTCCTGATCGAGCAGCATATGGGGCTGGCCAGCTTTGGCTGGGGCGTTGAATATTGCCTGAAGGGCTCAGATTACTGGCATGCCTATGGCGGGTGGTGCCGGGTATTGCGCAAATATCGATAGCAGGCTGAATGGTTTCAACCTGAACCCATTTTAACCTGTTTGCCCGACTTGAAAGTCCTGGAAATCTGAAAGTGCATTCCCAGTTTCGATAAACATCAATAAAGAGGGGAATACTTATGGTATCTGGAACAGTCCCCTCTATTCCAAGCGAGCGTCATTCGCGCAGAGACGATATTGCTGACGACATTGATTTTGAAATCAAGGGTGTGGAGATGCAGTTTGTTGAAATCGAGCTGGATCCCGGTGAATCTGCGGTGGCGGAAGCCGGGTCGATGATGTTCAAATATCCTGAAATCGAAATGACCAGCATTTTTGGTGATGGATCGGAGCAGAAAGGCGGGTTTTTTGACAAATTGTTAGGTGCAGGCAAACGCGTTTTGACCGGAGAAAGCCTGTTTACCACGGTGTTCACCCATCGTGGCCACGGCAAGGCGCGGGTCGGTTTTGCCTCTCCTTATCCCGGCCACATCCTGGCGATCAAACTCGACACTGTCGATGGCCAACTGATCTGCCAGAAAGATGCATTTTTGTGCGCAGCCAAGGGCGTATCTATCGGCATCGCCTTCCAGCGAAAAATCCTCACCGGGATGTTTGGTGGCGAAGGCTTCATCATGCAGGACCTGCAGGGCGATGGTTGGGTTTTTGTTCATGTGGGTGGCACAACGACTGTTCGTGATCTGGCACCAGGCGAAGAAATACACATCGACACGGGCTGTGTTGCAGCCTATACGGGCGATATCGATTTTGATGTGGTCAAAGCCGGATCCATCAAATCGATGATATTCGGTGGTGAAGGCATGTTCTTTGCCAGGCTGCGCGGCCCGGGCCGCGTCTGGATGCAATCACTCCCCTTCTCCAGACTAGCCGGCCGCATCCACGCCGCCAGCCCGCAGGCGGGCACAAGACGCGTGGGCGAGGGTTCGATTCTGGGTGGCATCGGGGATATTATTGATGGGGACTAGTACCACGAATCATAGATTCGCGGTACT
>JAAENI010000707.1 GCA_024224595.1 Hyphomicrobiales bacterium | reverse complement strand
GTTAACAAAACTGGATATTGGTCCGATTTTTCGCTCATTTTCGTTAAATATTCCCGATATTCGCCTCAAATGATCGAAATATCGACCTCAATTCCAGTTCTGTTCTCAATAATTGCTCAAGTCCGACAGCCTGCTAGACCGCTTCTTGTCACATTCCTGACACAACAACTGTCCGACTTTGCCCTGATTTCCGCAAATCCTCGCCTTTTATCTCTGATTAATTAGCATAATCGGAAAAGCGAAGTTCCTTTGATACCAAAATTTATGCATTCGGAATTGGGCAAGCCGGTTAAGCTTCCATCTCAAGAGACATCAGATGATCTTTAATGGCAATAAAAACAATCACAACAATTCAGGCAAAAACCATGTTGGAAATAATCTCCCAACCAAAATACACCATGTGACAATAACTGATCCGGATACACAATCGCGTGCCCATGCCGGCACAACTCCTCAGCATTCAGGTCTACCACTTAAAAATACCACCCATCGAAGATGGGCTGTTACCGGCATTTTCAACATCATATTTATACCCCTAATGATCGGTATCATCGCATTTGCTTCAATACTGATGATCGTTTTTACAACCTGGAATACCGCAACCGCAAAAAATAGCGTGAAACGGATTGGTATTGAATCGATCAAAATCGCCCGCCTGGTACGCCCAAATGATATGAAATCCGGTGGACTGTTGTTTCCCTCAAAACGCGAAGGTCAATTCGTCGAAGCCCCACGTTTGGCCACCGATGTTAAGATTGACATCTCCGGACCTATTGTAAGAACAATCGTTTCACAACGCTTCGAAAACCCTTCAAAAAATTATGTTGAAGGCATTTACGTTTTTCCTCTTCCGGAAAACTCGGCAGTCGATACCTTAAAAATGCAGATTGGTGATCGCTTGATTGAAGGGATTATCAAACCCAGGGCAGAAGCGCGAAAAATATATGAAGAGGCAAAAATTCAAGGCAAAAAGGCGTCACTGTTAGAGCAACAGCGACCTAATATTTTTACCAATGCAGTAGCCAATATTGGCCCAGGTGAGACAATAATAGTTCAGATTGAGTATCAACAAACCATCAAACAATCCTCCGGTCTGTTTTCCCTGCGGTTTCCAATGGTAGTTGGTCCGCGTTACAACCCGCAACCGATCAAACACACTGTAGATTTCAACAACAATGGAAACAAAACAGCCGGTTGGGGCAGTATTGATCCAGTAACCGATCGCGAAAAAATTACACCTCCAGTACTTGACTCTTCAGAAAATGCTATAATCAATCCAGTTACCATTAAAGTTCACCTGGCAGCAGGTTTTCCATTGGGCGATGTCAAAAGTGTTTATCATTCGATGGCGACAACCGATGAAAATGAATCAACACGAACGCTTGAGCTGGTTGACAAAAACATAACCGCTGATCGTGATTTTGAGCTCACTTGGAAAGCAAGGGGAACCACACCAAATGCTGCGTTGTTTAAAGAGCAAATCCGCGGCAAAGATTACATTCTGGCATTCATTACCCCGCCCGCTGTTCGCCCCCAAAACCATATTGTCAAAAACCGTGAAACGATCTTCGTCATTGATAATTCCGGTTCAATGGGTGGCCAGTCAATTATTCAGGCTAAATTTGCTTTGTCCGACGCTCTGTCTCGTTTGTCGTCAAAGGACAAATTCAATATTATTCGATTTGACGACACCTATGAACTTCTTTTTCCAAAAGCGGTAATGGCAATCGCCAAAAACATCAACCGGGCGCGGAATTTTGTTAGCAATCTGGAGGCTGATGGCGGAACAGAAATGTTACCGGCACTTCAAGCTTCTCTGGTCGACAACAATACGGGCAATAACGAGCACATACGCCAGGTTATTTTTATTACCGATGGTGCGATTGGCAACGAGCAGCAATTGTTTGATGCCATTGCATCGGGTCGTGGGCGTTCTCGCGTATTTACTATTGGAATAGGTTCAGCTCCCAACACGTTTTTTATGCGTCGCGCTGCAGAAATGGGTCGCGGAACCTTTACCCACATAGGCGCTACAAATGAAGTCGAGGAACGCATGACTGCGTTTTTTGACAAACTCGAGAATCCGGTGCTAACCGGATTGCAGGCAGAGGTACAGGGCGGAATATTGTCTAGCGTAAGCCCTGACCCTCTGCCTGATCTCTATGCCGGCGAACCAATTGTGCTTGCTGCACAGATGAAATCCGCTGAAGGTATGCTGACAATCACCGGTGATTATGGTGATCAACCCTGGCAGATTTCTATGCAACTCGACAATGCCGCCAGTGGTAAAGGAATTGGCAGATTGTGGGCACGCAGGAGAATTGCATCCCTTGAGGCTTCTCGCTCATATAGTAATGATTCCAAAAATATAGATCGAAATATCGAGGTCACTGCTCTTGATCACCATCTTGTTTCCCGTCTTACCAGTCTGGTGGCCGTCGATGTCTCGCCTACACGTCCAAAAGACAAAGATCTTGTGTCAAAAGAATTACCGACAAACCTGCCCGATGGCTGGGAGTTTGAAAAACTATTCGACCGGGCAGATCAAAGTCCGCCAATGATGCAGAAAACCAGAGCATATCAAAAGGCGTCCTATCAGCGCACGGCCCAACTGATGACTGCAGCACCCAATCCACAGATAACGAGAGGATTGGTTCAAAATAATCTTCAGGCAGTGGTTTTGCCAAAAACAGCAACAGATGCCGATCGAAATATTATTTTGGGAGCAATGCTGGTGCTTTTGGCCGCATTGATTACATTGATCACCGCGATGTGGCAAAATGTCGGTAATATTTCACGCCAACATGCGCTAGCGCAGGCGAAACGAGAGTATAACCGGTTGCCCTGAATTGTTAATAAAATGGGACGGTTTAGAGGTTCAGGCCATGGTATTGAATATTTCAAAACGCAAAAACTCTACACGATATCTGGCAATCACCATTGTTGCTCTTTTAGGCATAGCGGGCATTGCCTTGATTGGCAGTGGACTCTGGATAAAAGCCAAGGCGAATCTGGCTCAGATATTACTCAATCAGGCCTTTGAAGAAACGGTTTTCTCAACCCTGAAATCTGGTATCAAGCCATGGTACTGGGCGGATATGAAGCCATTTGCCCGTCTTAAGGTGCCGCGCCTTGAAGTGTCCTCGATTGTTCTAAACGATATCAGCGGTGAGGCACTGGCATTTGGCCCGGGCCATATGGTCAACACGCCGGTTCCCGGTGAAAATGGCACTTCGGTATTTGCTGCCCATCGTGATACTCACTTTTCCTGGCTAAAAAATCTACAATTGGGTGATGTACTCAGTGTTGAGAGAACTGATGGCAACAAAGTGTCGTTCAAGGTAATACGCAGTTGGATTGCCCGATATGATGAATCCGGTATTAATGCAGATTCTTCAAGCAAGCGTCTCATACTCTCAACCTGCTATCCCTTTGATTCCAATACCCCCGGCCCACTGCGTTATCTCGTAGAAGCAGAAATTGATCACACAACAGCAATATCATCTCTTGAATATTTAAATCGCTAGAGTGTGTCGCGTCCAGCAGGATTCACTTGATGGAGTCAAACCGTTCATTCGCCCAGGCACAAATCGCAGTGCGATGCGGCGTTTCGGGCAAGATTTGCAACGCGGGCGATGGGCTGATTTGTCCCAATAAGCACCAAAATATGGCCCGCCCATTAGGTTTTGCATATGGGGGTTTTACACAAATTACCCACTATCGGCGAATATATCCGTGATATTGATCAATTTATGCAAAATCAAACTCTATTGTGTATTCTTGAACAGACACTTAGATGTGACACACTCCAGTTTCTGCGAAAACCAGAACTCTCACTTTATCATAGCAGTGATATTTTTTCTCGCTTCAGATGTTTTTTCAACATCTGCAATGCTGATAAATTTTTCAGGGTCCAATTGCAGAGTAACCGTGCCGCCACCAAATAGACGCCCAGTTAGATTTTTTGAAAAATCGGCATTTTTTATCAACGCATAGGGAATGACAACCGGGTCGGCTTTTGGCCAACCCGAATGATATCTCAGATATTTATCAAAAATTTCTATGCTGATTGTCTGGTAACGTAAAAAAGCATAAGCAAATAAAATTGGCACGCCTACGGCCAAGACAACAATGAACAACCGGGCCAGACTGTCACCGGATTTCCCTAAAATAAACAGGATTACCCAGCCTGCAAGATAGAGAAAACAAATAACAAATGTTGGTGCGAAAATTTGCCAGTGAGCTTTATAAATGTGCATGGGTTGCAGTTCAATGGTCTTTGACAGTATTGAACTCTGTCCAGCAGGGAAATCCAAATCTGCGGGCAATTCATCCGCACCGCCCCGCGTGATATCCTCCCCATTGTCCAAAATATCGCCCTTGTCCGTTCTTACTGGAGAAGGTTTTGAAGCCGCGGGTGGTTTGGACACGGAAGCCATGCTCTAATTATAGCATGCTGTTGGCAGGTTTAAAGCCCTAAACCGCAACACTGCACCGCTAAATCTGAACTGCAGCGATAAATGACGATTTTGATCACATTCATAAGTTGGTCGCCATTACTCGTATTCATTTGACCTATATCTCATGTTTGTTGGTAAGGCAGGCATTTAGTGTCTGTTCAAGAATACCCGACAGAACATGTTAATATATTGGGATAATCAAAAACCATTCAGGTAGAACACATCCCCCTTTGGGCTCAGTCGTTCTTCAATCGCCCTATATTCACGCGCTCAAATTGGTTTCAGCGACCGTAATGTTAATTTAAAACGCCTGAAACGATGGTTAAAGCAACTTAGCCTGGCGGTAGCCACCTGAACTCATGCCAATAAAGTCCCCCACAGCACAACGAGGAACTCTATTGATTATTGCAGTTTTTCAAAATTGCTAGTTTGAATCCGTATCTGAAAACTCAAATGCCTTTCATCATACAACCAGCCGTCAAAACAATCCAGGCTACTAACATAACATGAAAATTTTCAAGCGGCATACTGATACCAGCATAACGCCCCAATAGCCCGATGATTGCGATCACAAGTGAAATCAAAAATACAATTGTAGTTGGTGCACTGAGTTTCATTACTGCCTCCACGCAGGTTTTAGTTCAAAACATTCCGAAATACGAGCCACAAACAAATTATGCAAATCATTCAACACTGAAGACCCAAGTTCTGTCGGCGAATCGCTGTTATCAAATTAACAGAAATCGTTCAATATGTCGCCTGGTATTGAATTCCTGCATGTCGCCTGGTATTGAATTCCTGCCATCATTCAGACAATTTGCAAGATAAAAGATTGATAAATATCAATGAAATTTGGCTGGCATCCATTTATGATTTAGTTTATAATGTGATGGAATTGCCATATTTTCGAAACTAACTGCTCTTTATTGATGTTAATCGATCGGGTTTTTTGACAAGAAAATGGGCACTGGGGCGAGATAAACAATTTTTGGTCCGTTGGATTATCTGTTCACTGATAACATCACGGGTCTTAAATTCCTCAATGGACCGCAATTGTTGCGGATCACAACTGTTTAAGGAGATACAAATGAATTTCAATATGAAAACAGCCTTGGTTTTGGGTGCGGTACTTATCGGCACATCATTCAGCACCGCCACCCCCGTCAATGCCACCCACCAAATCGGCCATGCAATTGTTGGCGGTGTTATTGGTGGAATTGTCGGTGGCGCGATTGTCAATGGCAGTCGTTACCGTCGACCTGTCTACCGTCGACCTGTCTACGGTCGACCTGTCTACCGTCGACCTGTCTACGTGCAGCCTGCACCGGTTTACGTGCGGCCCGCGCCAGTTTATCGCAACCTGCCAGCTGCCCACTATAACTGGTGTTTCAGGAAATTCCGTTCCTACCATCAGCCATCAAACACCTATCAGCCTTATAATGGACGAAGACGGCAGTGCAATTCCCCTTGGTCATAAACACGCAGTCTGGCTACAACTAAGCTTAAAGTAGCTGATAGAAAATATGAAACCACCGCGGCAAATGCAGCGGTGGTTTTTATTTCGGGAGAATTATGAGATAAATTATGACCCCACATAAACTACGAAAAATTGAAAAAGAAAAAATTTGCCAACAAGTGCTTCGACAACAACAAGATTTTTAGCAACACCAGGGAAAAATGTGTTGAGGAAAAGGAAACGCAAACACTAAATCAAGACTCATTTTATTCTCATGGACGCGGTCTGGCCCGTACCGGTGGTTATCAAGATGCCAATAGGGTTTTGAATTTGGCTCGCGACAGTAGCGACCCGCGTGTACTAAACTACCTTGGCTATTCTAACCGCAAACTGGGGAATATGGACAAGGCACTAACCTGTTACCATGCCGCAGTTACTTCAAATCCGGATTTTCCCTTAGAGTCTGTTCAACAATAACAAGCAATGGTTTGATGCAAATAAATCGATGTTTCAAAATATTGTGGTGGAACCGGCACTACAGTTTATCGCTGCGATGCAACCGATTGTCTCCGAATTTGATCCGCCTTTGAAAGCGGAAGCACGATTGAATGGTTCTTTGCGCCGTATTCATCGTGATGTCAGATTTTCGAAAGACAAAACGCCGTATAATCCACGTCTTCATATTATTTTCTGGGCTGGTTGTCATCCCAACCGGTCACCTGCGTGCCATATTGTATTATCAGCAAAACACCTTGGAGTTG
>JAAENI010000706.1 GCA_024224595.1 Hyphomicrobiales bacterium | reverse complement strand
GATTTTTCGTTCATTTTCGTTCATTTTCGTTAAATATTCCCGATATTCGCCTCAAATGATCGAAATATCGACCTCAATTCCAGTTCTGTTCTCAATAATTGCTCAAGTCCGACAGCCTGCTAGGGCAAGTTTCCACCATTGTACTGGTATGATTTGTGGTGAACCGAAGAAACTGATTGCTGAGACTTCCCAGGCGAACAGTGGTCTTGATACTGCTTTGCTGCCGACCCTGCGGATAAACTCCACGGTAGTAGTTGGCACTTAACAGACTCGCAAATCGTGGTGCGATGCGGCGCATCGGGCGAGATTTGCAACGCGGGGGGGCGGGTTGTTTTGTCCCACACTGGATATTGGCAAAGGTCTGTTTTTCAGGTTATCTGGACATCGTTACGCCCCGTTTGTGGGCAGTCAAACCACTGCGCAAGACGCGTCTAGCCGGCAAACCTGAAAAACAGGTCAAGTGAACCCTGTTGGATGCGACACACTCCAGACCGGATAATGAGTTTATGTGGTATGGGTAAAAAAATATGAGCAGCCACACGAAAATTTATCTAGATATGGCCCAGATAATGCATGCACATTGCAGGGCCGTTTCGGGTTTCTGTGGCTGTCAATTTTTGTTGTTTCTTGATCCGCTCGTAGACTGCCTGTCTGCTTAATTCGACTTCTCTTTCAATTTCCTTGTTGCTTCTGCCGGCATTCACCATGGCCATGATGGTGAAATCCTTCCGGTCAAAAGGCCATTCGTGTAATAGCGGAACCGTCAAGCCATTTTGCAAAAGGTGTAGTTTGGTGCCTGCGTATTGGGCGGCGCGGCAGAATACCGCGAAGCTTATTGGTTCAATGACTGTCATTGATGCGCCTGATACTATTGCGACGTTGCGGGATAGAATAACCGGCAAAGCAACACCATCTATCAAATTACTATGGTGGGCTGCATCCATGAATACGCGGTTTTTCCCACCTGCCCATTTGTGTATTTGAGACCAGGTATTTGCATAGTGCATAGACATGCACCACTGAATCAGTGGATCCTCAGCCATGTAATTTTGGGTGTGGTAATATTCCTGCCATGCATTGGGGTAGGTTACAAACTGGTCGCTGTTGGTAATTTCGTTGTTTGCGTATTCGAAATTAAAACCGATGGCTGTGCCTGCAAAGCCAACCATGCGGATGGATTTGTCGAAAGCGTTGACCAGTTCTTCAGAAGTTTCTGCCAGTCCCATTCCCTTGACGAAATCAAGCGAGCCCAGCAGGCTGTAGATAGAGTTGGCTGACATTTAATGCGCCTTACATATGTAAATCATTTGACGTAAAAACTTAATTATGATTAGTTTAAACATTACATTTGTAATGTACAGGGATGTGTTTTGTCATATTTTCACGGATTGTTAGGTCTCGCATATAATGATGATGACATCATGTTCCTTGAGGCATTTTCTGCGTTAGGTACCGATGAAAAGATATTGTTGCTTGGGGCGATTGCAGCGATCAAGAATCAAGGTGTGACTTGTGCTGCTGACCCACGAATGCATTCAAAATATCAATGGCCTTCTTCCTCTCTTCGCTTTTCAACGATGACATAACGTCAAAAAATTCCTTATCCATCTCAGAAAACATTCCCGGAAAAAGTAATTCCACAGGACTGATTTTCAAATGTGGAGCCAAACGTTTGGCCCAGTCGAGAGTCCAACTCCGTTCATCTTGCTCTAGTCTGCTTATCTGTTGTGATGATGTGTGGGCCAACTCAGCCAGTTCGAATTGAGACAATTTTAGGCCCTTTCTCATTTTCCGGAGAAAGGCTCCAGGCGAATTATCCGCATCTGTGGATGGCTCGGTTTTCATAACACCAAATTGGTAAAACATATCGGCCTTCATTCATATCACCAATTAGTTGAATTTCTCGCATAGTGAAATCACCAAATTGGTGTGCAGTGTGAAATGAAGATACTTGAATATTGCCAATTACCAGCAAAAAGTCGTCAAACACTTGCCAATCTTCCTGAGCGAATAACCCGCGTCACGCAGGCAACTCAACTCGATGCGCTCGTCTAAATCGAGCTGACTATATCTTTTTCCCATTGCACAACCACCTTATAGTGGTGCACTTGGTTTGTGAATCTAGCCAGGGCTGGGATGAAGCAAGTGGAACTTTACGGTCGCGTAGGACATTCAGTCCTAACTAGACCGTTTCTTGTTTACACGGAAGCATTTGATGGGCCAAGCCAGTTCACTCGGCAAGGCGCAAAACGCAGTGCGATCTGGTTGATCGGACAAGTTTTGCAACGCTGCAGAATGCTTTTCTTGTGGTCAACCAGACCACGGCGAAAATCATGCCTTGCCAGTAAACGTGAATAAACGGTCAAATGATTCCGTGTAAACAAGAAGCGGTCTAATAGTGAATTACAGCTCGTAATGGCGCTGAATCAAGCTCCATCCTTCATCAGCAGTGTCAATGAAATGGAATAGATCAATGTCATCAGGAGAAATTGTGCCCTGGTTGGCAAGTTCTTCGAAATTGATGACATTGGTCCAGAATTTTCTACCAAAAAGAAGAAACGGAATCGGTTCCATTCGTTTTGTCTGGATTAATGTGAGTGATTCAAACATTTCATCCATCGTACCAAATCCACCTGGAAACACAGCAATTGCTTTTGCACGCATCAGAAAGTGCATTTTTCGAATGGCAAAGTAATGAAAATTGAAACAAAGATCCGGGGTAACATATTCATTGGGTGCCTGTTCATGGGGTAAAACGATGTTAAGGCCGATGGATGGGGCGCCCACTTCTACAGCTCCCCGATTACCCGCTTCCATGACGCCGGGTCCGCCGCCCGTGACAACAACATATTCCTTGTAATTCTGTTCGGCTGAATGTTGAGAGACGATCGATGCGAACTTTCGTGCCTCATCATAATACTTTGCATTTTCTTCCAGGTTCTTCTTCTGGACATCATTTTTTGCTGCCCAGGCTTTTTTTCCTGGTTCGGGGATACGAGCACCACCAAAAAACACTACCGTAGACTGGATACCATATTCACTTAACATCATGTCAGGTTTTAGCAACTCTAACTGCAAGCGAACCGGACGCAGCTCTTCGCGGCATAAAAAATCTGCATCGTCAAATGCAAGACGATAGGCTGGAGCCTTCGTTTGTTCTGTCACCGGAACATGGGAAGCTTCAACAATATCCTGTGATGAGCGCTTCAGTGCTTTCCAGCCTTTGTCATTGCGCCTTTGCGTGCCATTTTTTGCCATGATTAATTCCCCGACCTCAGCCGTCTCCCGATTATTTATTGTTTTTGGCAAAGGAAATCTGCCTGCCAATTGACCTGGAAAGAGGGTTAGAATACCGTCCGCCGAGATATAGTAACTATTATTCCGTATTTCAAAATTGTTTGGAACAACTATTATGCCTGCCAGGAGTAAACAAATGGCCAACAGCCAATTCGCTGATCTGGAAAATATGATTGAAACTGCCTTTGATAACCGGGACAATGTCAATGTCGAGACAACGGGGGAAATTCGCGACGCGGTAAATGAATCACTCGAATTACTCGATAGCGGCAAAAGACGAGTGGCTGAACGTCAAGAAAATGGGAACTGGAATGTCAATCAATGGCTGAAAAAGGCGGTATTATTGTCTTTTCGTCTCAATGATATGGAAATCATGGAAGGTGGCTCTGCGGGTTCGACCTGGTGGGACAAAGTGCCATCAAAGTTTGCTGGCTGGGGTGTAAATCGCTTTCGAGAAGCGGGGTTTCGCGCCGTGCCAAATTGTGTGGTGCGCAAATCTGCTTTTATCGCTCCGAGCGTCGTGTTGATGCCGTCTTTTGTTAATCTGGGTGCCTATGTCGATGAAGGTACAATGGTCGATACCTGGGCGTCTGTGGGCTCCTGCGCCCAAATCGGTAAGAACGTTCACTTG
Organism: Hyphomicrobiales bacterium; assembly: GCA_024224595.1. Taxonomy (GTDB): domain Bacteria; phylum Pseudomonadota; class Alphaproteobacteria; order Rhizobiales; family Rhizobiaceae; genus JAAEMP01. The sequence goes on along the minus strand of JAAENI010000706.1, from coordinate 9,503 downwards.
TCTGGTGGAGTTGGCATCGGTGGTGTTTTGGAACCGATGCAGGCCGGACCCACCATTATTGAGGATAATTGCTTCATCGGTGCGCGATCGGAAGTTGTTGAGGGCTGTATCATCAGGGAGGGTGCGGTCCTGGGAATGGGGGTATTTATCGGCCAATCCACCAAGATCGTTGACCGGGCAACTGGCAAAATCTTTTTTGGTGAAGTGCCGGCCCATTCCGTTGTCGTTGCCGGTAGTTTGCCGGGCAAGCCATTTCCAGATGGAACGCCAGGGCCCGGTTTATATTGCGCTGTGATTGTTAAAACGGTCGATGAACGCACCCGATCCAAGACTTCTATCAATGAGTTACTGCGGGACTGAAAATCTGTTCGACAATGCACAAGGGGGTTTGAATATATGAGCTCAATGTTTCCAGAACCGTCAATGAGATGGCTGTTCCTGAGTTGGAAAGGCAGAATTGGTCGCCAATCCTATATTCTGGGGGCGGCGTTGCTGGTGGTTGTACAGATTTATATCCTACTGGAAATAGCTTTAGCCGGGGAAGGTAATGCCGGCAGAGATGTCATGGCCGCCTGGGGTTTTGTCATGATTGGTTACTGGATTGCGTCGATCATTGGCCTTCTGGCGCTTAATGTAAAACGCATGCATGATGCGGATTTTCCGACCTACTGGGTGGTTTGCCTGATCGTTCCAGCCGTTGGTACGTTATTCAGCGTTTTTCTGATGTTTGTGCCTGGCACCCAGACAACTAACCAATATGGCCCTCCACCATTTGCAAAAAAATAGTGCATCAATCAATTGAGTAGGCAAATTATGCCCAGTTCCATATCCCGTTCTGCTGAAATATTACGTGATCTTTTGCGTTGCCGCTCTGTCACTCCCCATGAAGGGGGCGCGCTTGGCATATTACAAAAAGAATTGAGACATTTGGGATTTGTGGTTCAGCGCGTTACGTTTAGTGCTGACAACACTGCTGATGTTGAAAACCTCTATGCGAGAATTGGCGCCAATTCGCCGCATATCTGTTTTGCCGGACACACCGATGTTGTGCCTGTGGGGCCCGTTGAGAAATGGGAGGCTGATCCATTTGCTGGTGAGATCAAAGATGGCGAAATGATTGGGCGTGGCGCGGTTGACATGAAAGGAGGCATTGCCTGTTTTCTCTCTGCTGTTGAAACCTATCTGAAAACCAACAGCCTGAATGGTTCAATCTCGTTTCTCATTACCGGGGATGAAGAAGGACCATCCATCAATGGCACTGACAAATTATTGAAATGGGCTGATCAACGTGGTGAGATATTTAACGCTTGCATTGTTGGTGAACCGGTCAATCCAGAAGCCATTGGAGACATGATTAAGATAGGTCGACGTGGTTCACTGTCTGGCAGGCTAACTGTAAACGGCATACAAGGTCATTCCGCATATCCACATCTGGCCGACAATCCAGCGCATGGCATGGTTGATATGCTCGATCATCTGCTGAACACCCCATTTGATGAGGGAACACATGATTTTCAACCAACAAATCTCGAAGTAACGAGCATTGATATTGATAACAAGGCCGTCAATGTGATCGCCGCTAAGGCAGAAGCCTCTTTCAATGTCCGTTTTAATGATATCTGGGACGATGAGACGCTGAAAAAGGAAATTGTCAAACGTTTTGAAAAAGGGGCAAATGCGAAACGTATTCGTCACGGAAAATCAGAACCGATAAACTATGCTGTCGAATGGATCGGCCGTGTCAGCCCGGTATTTCTTACTCATGATGAAACCTTGATTTCGCTGGTCTCCAATTCGATTGAAAAAGTAACCGGCAAAAAACCAGAACTGTCTACCGGTGGCGGCACGTCAGATGCCAGGTTTATCAAAGATTATTGCCCAGTTGTCGAATTTGGACTGGTGGGCCAAACAATGCATCAGATAAATGAACGCACCGCTCTTGCAGATTTAAATATCCTTACTGATGTTTATGGACAGATATTGCAAGATTACCTCGCTTAGTTTCTGTTCGGGAATTCAGCCAGTTGATGATCAAAAATCAAAGGTATTTGGAATATACCACCCATCACCACTCTGGAACAATTAGAGGCTGTTCATGGAAAACCGGGAGAAACCTCGTTGATCAAGGAAGTGGGCAGGTTATTCCACATTACCGCCGCTTTATCGAAGCCTCGCCATTTTGCACATTGGCAACCGTTGCAACAGAGCGCATGGATTGCACACCGCGTGGTGATCAACCAGGTTTTGTTCGCGTTCATGATGACCGCACTTTGATGATGCCTGATCGCAGGGGAAACAATCGCACCGATTCACTTGCCAATATTGCTCTCGATTCTCGCGTTGCGCTATGTTTTATGGTTCCGGGTTCGACCAATTGTCTACGGGTCAATGGTACTGCCTACATTTCCATCGATGAAAAACTGCTGACTTCATTTACAGTAGATGGGAAAGTACCGCGTTCTGTCATCATTATCAAAACCGAGGCAGTGCACTTCCAGTGTGGCCGAGCCATTTTGCGATCAGAATTATGGGACAAAGATGCCCAGATAAACGCCAACTCGCTGCCAAAACCTGGCGAAGTGCTGGCCTGGTTGAGCGATAACAAGGTTGGTGGTGAGGAATATGACAAAACCTGGGAAAAACGCGCCAATGAGACTTTGTGGTAGGTTTGGCGCGCATAGCTCAGTAACTGAGTAACCACCAGCAACATTTACTACGTGATACAGAAGTGCCTAATACTCCACGCTCGCAAGATACAGTCCACATGATGGCGCTACCGGGCCACATTGTTTACGGTCTTTGGCATGCAAAGCCTGTGCCACATCTTCTTTTGACCACTTGCCATCACCAACCATCTTAAGTGTACCAACCAGTGAACGCACCTGATTGTGCAGGAAAGAGCGTGAAGTGGCAATAATCTCGATTTCTTCACCCTTGCGGGTGACAGCCAATGCATCGAGTGTTTTTGTCGGTGACTTTGCCTGGCAATTGACTGAACGAAATGTTGTAAAATCATGATGACCGACGAGTTCCTGCGCTGCTTCGTGCATTGCTCGCGCATCAAGCGGGAAACGCACCCACCAGGCAAGAGTTCTGTCCAATGTCAATGGTGCATTCCGATTGATGATGCGGTATCGATAGGAACGTCTGATGGCTGAAAAACGCGCATCAAATTCGTCATTGACTTGCCTGCAGCCAGTCACAGCAATCAAATCACCGCGCTGGCGCAAGATGCCGTTGGATGCCTCAATTATCTTATCCGGCTTCCAGAATTGCTCCAGGTCAAAATGGGCAACCTGAGCCAGAGCATGAACGCCGGTATCGGTTCTCCCGGCACCAAATATTACCGTTTTGTGTTGGCAAAAATGCTGTAAAGTCTCTTCGATTGATTGTTGCACCGAAGGGTGGCCATCCTGGCGCTGCCAGCCGCAATAAGGTGTGCCATCATATTCAATGTCTATTCGATAACGCGGCATCAAGCAATCACCGTACCGACTTCAACATTGTTACCCAACAAAAATTGCGATAAATCACCTGCCAGCTTGCCAGCTTTTTGTAATCGAACAGGACGAATAGCCCCATTGGCGCAGGCAATTGTCAGTTGTTGATCTAAAACCTGACCGGGTTTACCTTCACCACTTGCTGGTAATGCACTTAAAATTTTTACCCGTGTTGGTTTTCCACCCAGCACGAGTTCGCACCAGGCACCGGGAAAAGGTGACATCGCCCTTATATGGTCATGGACTTGCTGAGCCGACTTATTCCAGTTTATCCGTGCCTCTGATTTTTCCAGTTTTTTGGCATAAACCAGGCCTTCATCATTTTGGGGTACAAGTTTAACTGCACCCGTTTCCAATTTTGTTATTGCCTGAACCATCAATGTTGCTGTTAGAGCCGACAAGACATCATGCAACTCTCCAGCTGTCATATGGTCCGGGATTGAAACTTTTTCTGACATCAAGACGGGTCCCGTATCAAGTCCTGCCTCCATCTGCATGATCATTACCCCGCTTTGTTTATCACCAGCTTCAATCGCTCGCTGGATGGGGGCAGCTCCGCGCCAGCGTGGCAATAATGATGCATGGCCATTGAAGCAACCCAATCGTGGTGCGTCCAAAATCGGTCGGGGCAGAATCAGACCATAGGCAACGACGATAGCAATATCAGCGTTCAGAGCAGCAAATTCCGCCTGCTCCATCTCTCCTTTTAATGAAACCGGGCAATAAACGCTGATGCCAACCTGTTCAGCAAATTGATGAACGGATGATTTTTGGGCATCCATTCCACGACCGCCTGGTCGCGGGGGCTGGCTGTAGACACCAACGATTTCATGACCAGCTTCGATTAAAGCAGACAATGTGGGTACGGAATATTCTGGTGTACCCATGAAGATTATGCGAAGCGACATTTTTTAAACCGATCAGTAAAAATCTGATGATGACAGTTTTCAGGATTCATCACAGAATTGACTGACTGCTTTTGGATTGTTTGGCCATTTTGGTAAATTTCTTGACGACCCTGTCGCGCTTGAGTTTCGAAATGTGGTCAATAAACAACGTGCCGTCCAGGTGATCAATTTCATGCTGAATGCAGGTTGCGAGAATGTCATCTGCTTCCAATTCCTGCTGTTTTCCAGCCCGGTCCAGATATCTTATCCTGCAAACAGCGGGGCGTTCAACTTCAGCATAAAATTCAGGAATGGACAGACAGCCTTCTTCATAAACAGAACGCTCATCAGACCGGGTCATGATTTGCGGATTGATCAGAAACAGTGGATTGGGAGTTAGCGGTGGTTCCTGATCACTTTCAGCAGGTTCCGCATTTTCCTCAATGTCATCTGAGTCATCCGCAACTCTTTCCTCTTCAATACTTCGCTCTCCCACATCCACTGTCACAATGCGCAGCGGGATACCAATTTGTATCGCGGCAAGGCCAATGCCAGGTGCGTCATACATGGTTTCAAGCATATCATCGAGCAAAAGCTGCAAATCATCATCAACGCGTTCTACCGATTTGGAGACTTCGCGCAATACTGGATCAGGGATTGTAATTATAGGTTTGATGCTCATTAGATTTTGCTGTCTTGCTTTGATTATTCAATCAAAACCTTAAGGCGGGATTTGACCGGATAAAACTCGAATTGATACCGTAGCAGGACATATGGAATGCATCCTGCGCCGTCAAGTCGCGACATCATCCATCCCGGTTATATTCCTGTTTTGTTCTTATCAAATGAACTGGAATCAGTTAGAGTCTTAGAATGGATAACACTGTTTTCAATTTTGATGCGTTATTTGCCCGCATTATCATGCATTTTGGCAACCGGGCAATAAGTCTTGGTGATATAACAATTGCAACAGGCGCGCTGCTGGCAGCATTGTTAATTTGGCGAATTTTGTCCGGCTTGAAAAATAGCCGACTACGCGCAGCCAGTGAAGCTACGGCGATTGAACGTGCGCGCGAGGCCGAAGCACGAATGGCGGAATTAGTGGCCAGCCAAAATGAACTAACCGGTCGCATGCAAACCATGAGTGAGATTTTTTCTACCCGTCAGGGGGGATATGATGCGCTCGGTCAATGAACATGGGCGGCGGAATTGGCGATTCCATTACCCAGACAACAAAGAATACACAGGAAAGTCTGGGTAAACTGCAGGAGCGACTGGCGGTAATTGACAAGGCACAAAATAATATCACCGCGCTTTCATCTCAAGTGGTTGAGTTGCAGCATATTCTGGCCAACAAGCAAACCAGGGGGGCTTTCGGCGAGGGACGTATGCAGGCAATTGTCAGCGACGGATTGCCACCAGGTGCCTATGAATTTCAGGCAACCTTGAGCAATTCCAATCGACCTGACTGCTTGATATTCATGCCCAATGACACGCCTTCCCTTGTTGTTGACGCGAAATTTCCTCTGGAGGCGTGGAATGCCACTCGCAATTCGGAGCAACCTGAAGAAAGAAAATTAGCCGTTACGCAATTTCGCCGCGATGTGGAATATCATATCAAAGCAATATCAGAGAAATATCTGGTAGCAGGTGAAACCCAGGATACGGCATTCATGTTTGTCCCCTCAGAATCTGTATTTGCCGAAATCTATGAAAACTTTGAATCGCTGGTGCAAAAAGCCCATCGCTCGCGAGTAATCATAGTCTCCCCTTCCCTGTTAATGCTTTCGATCCAGGTTATCCAATCGGTATTAGAAGATACCAGAATGCGCGAACAGGCCCATCTGATACAAGCTGAAATAACACGCTTGGCGGAAGACCTCGGCCGTATGGATGAACTGGATTTTGAGGATGGAAAGAATATCGAAGTAGAAAAGGTGCCGCTCAAGGCTGTGGAATAATTGGCGCAGGCGGTGATTTATACCTTAAATTTTCATCAAAACCCGCTTCGGCTTTTGATTGCCGCTACCAGGGTTCCCTCATCGAGATAGTCCAGTTCACCACCAACCGGAACACCATGGGCGAGACGGGTGATTTTCACTTCGATACCTTCCAGTTGGTCAGTGATGTAATGCGCGGTTGTCTGGCCCTCGACAGTGGCATTTACAGCGATAATAATTTCTTTCACCGGACTGTTTGCATTGCCAACTCGACCTACGAGGCTGGAAATTGCCAAGTCTTCCGGTCCGATGCCATCGAGCGGTGATAAAACGCCGCCCAGTACATGATAGGACCCGTTAATAACCGCAGCACGTTCGAGCGCCCAAAGATCGGCTACATCTTCAACAACGACAATGATCGATTTATCGCGTCTGGGATCACTGCAAATAGTACACGGAGATGAAGTATCAACATTGCCGCAAATATCGCAGAGCTGAACTTTTTCCAAAGCTTCGCCCATAGCCCGGGTCAAAGGAGCCAGCAGTTGATCCTTTTTCTTGATCAAATGTAATGCGGCTCTTCTGGCTGAACGCGGGCCCAGGCCAGGTAATTTGGCCAGTAGCTGGATCAATCGTTCAATCTCGGGGCCAGTGACTGTCTTAGACATAAAAACTCCAGAAACAATAATTGGGAGTCATTGTTATTCACTCTTGCTATCAGAAGGGAAGTTTCATACCCGGAGGGAGCGGCAAACCTGAAGTCAGTTCAGCGGTTTTTTCAGCGGTAATTTCTTCAACTTTCGATTTCGCCTGATTGTGAGCTGCGACAATCAAATCTTCGAGTATTTCAACATCGTCTTCTTTGAACATCGATGAATCTATTGATATACTCCGCATTTCGCCTTTACCGGTCAGAGTCACCTTTACCATCCCTCCAGCAGCAATGCCTTCGGCTTCGAGATTACTCAAGTCATCCTGCATTGATTGCATTTTGGATTGCATTTCCTTGGCCTGTTTCATAAGGCCCATGATATCTTTCATATTATTGCTCCATATGAAAACAGTTTTGTAAATTCGGGTTGTTAAATTTAATCAAAAAACTCATCAACACCATCTGATTCTTCTCGCTGTTCAGATTGTGAATTATCGTTTTCACGAATTCGCACATCAATTACTCTCGATCCCGGAAATTTTGCCAAAATAGCGCTGACAACCGGGTCCGCACTGGCCATGTCCAGCTTGTTGCTCTCTTCAGCCCGTTCGACCTCCTCCAGCGAAGGTGCACCGGACTCGCGACTGATAACAATATTCCAGCGCTTGCCGGTCCACAATTTCAGTTTTTGATGCAATTCATTGATGAAACCCGGGCGCGGATTGCCGGTAAGAGAGCATTCAATGCGTCCGTCTTCAAACTTCACCAGACGTATATTACGACGCAGACCCGTTTTGATTGACAGGTCACGTTTGTCCTCAGCCAGAAATATCAGTTCTTCAAATTTATTCAAAACAACCTGTGGGGTTTCACTGACGACTGGTTGAACTTGAGTTGAATTGGGGACAATAGCCAAATGAGGCGCGCCTGTTCCGGTCATCCGGGGAACAGAAAGCGAAGAAGTGCCGGCGACAGCAGATATGACTCCACCAGAAACTGAAGCAGAACCACCCGGAGAATCACCCTCAACCGGTGCGGATTTGCCGCCAACTGTGCCAGGGTTGGTGTTACCGCCTTTTCCAATTGAATGTATCACCTCATCCGGTGTGGGTAAATTAGCCGCATGAGCGAGACGAACAAGCACCATATCTGCAGCCATTAGCGGGCGCTCCGAGGCGTTAACCTCTTCGATCCCTTTCACCAATATTTGCCAGGCACGTCCCAATACGCGAACCGAAAGCGTTGTAGCAAATTCAAGTCCTCTTTTGCTTTCAGATTCCGAAATCGCCGGATCTTCTGAGGCGGCAGGCACATATTTCAACCGGGTTACAAAATGAACGAAATCTGCCAGATCACTCAACACTACACCGGGTTCTGCTCCCACATCAAACTGGTCGCGAAGTTCACCCAGACAGGCAGCAATTTCACCCTTCATCAGATACTCAAATAAATCAATAACCCGCATACGATCGGCCAAACCCAGCATCGCTCGAACGCTATCACCCTCAATTTTGATAATGTCGCTGGTGGAATCATCGTTAGAACGGGCAGAATGGGCAATTGCCTGATCAAGCAGAGACTGTGCATCACGGACCGAACCTTCTGAAGCTCGAACAATCATTGCCAGTGCATTGGCGTCTATTTCCACACCTTCTTTTTCAGAAATCGATGTCAGATGAGATGCCATTACATCTGAACCGATGCGCCGCAAATCAAAGCGTTGGCACCTGGAGAGGATCGTCACTGGAACTTTGCGTATTTCTGTCGTCGCAAAGATGAATTTCAAATGTTCAGGCGGCTCTTCAAGTGTTTTGAGTAACCCGTTAAAGGCGTTGCGTGACAACATGTGCACTTCATCTATGATATAGACTTTATATCGCGCGGAAGACGGTTTGTACTGGGCTGATTCAATTAGATCCCGGATATCATCGATACCGGTATGAGATGCGGCATCCATTTCTATGATGTCCAGATGATTGCCATCCATGATAGCCTGGCAATTTTCACCCATTTGCGACAATTCCACACTGGGTTTGTCAACGGTTGGTGACTTGTAATTCAGAGCCCTTGCAAGAATACGCGCTGTTGTCGTTTTCCCGACCCCGCGCACACCTGTCAACATAAAGGCCTGGGCAATGCGCCCGGTTTCAAATGCATTTGACAAAGTGCGAACCATCGGCTCCTGTCCGATCAAGTCGTCAAAATTATGAGGTCGGTATTTTCGTGCAATAACACGGTAGTTGGAAACAGGTTTATTGTCTTCGAGGGAACTGGCCATGGTCACCAATTAATTATGCAAATTCATAACAAAGTTGCTGCAATGATTATAACGGTTTTAATAATTTCAGAAACAGACAAATTGATGTTTGCCCCGACTTAATTATATCCCGTTTGGCAAAAGTGTATTCACATACGCCAGGCAAGCGGTAAAAGCGGTAGATAAAGTGGAAGACTGGCTTAAGGCGACCCGCGCCGAATCTCGTTGGGGCTGCTTCCTTCCGGATCTGACCCGGTTGGCGAGGAG
>JAAENI010000705.1 GCA_024224595.1 Hyphomicrobiales bacterium | reverse complement strand
TGCTTTAGCTCTCTTTGCCAGCAGTTTTTTAGTTATCAATATCATCAATGGACTTTTATCCCAGCATGTTCAGCAAATCGGCATCATGAAAGCAATCGGCGCGAAAAGACCCCAAATTGCCCAGATGTATTTGGTAACAATTGGCAGCTTGGGCATCGTGTCCCTTTTCATTGCCATTCCCTTGGGAGGTCTTGCTGCCTATGGATTTACCAGCTTCATGGCAGGCTTGATAAATTTTGATTTGCGCGGTTTTCGGATTCCAACAGAGTCGATCCTTGTTATGGTTGCTGTTGGCATTATTGTGCCAATTTTGGCATCCTTGTCGCCCATAATTAAGGGCGTTAGCATTACGGTCAGAGAAGCAATTAGTGATTTTGGATTAGGCAAAGGACAATTCGGGACTAGTAAGTTTGATCGTCTTGTATCATGGGTAACGGGCAGGGTGCTGAAATTAACACGGCCGTTGCAAATTTCATTACGGAATACAATTCGTCGCAAAGCACGCCTAATTTTCACCCTCATTACGATGATTTTGGGTGGCTCTATCTTTATCGGCATTTTGAGTGTGCATGCGTCTCTCTTGGCAACGTTAGATTCCGCATTAGATTATTTTGCGTATGATGTGGATGTGAACTTCAAGCAATCTTACCGGATTGATGAAATCCAGCGGGTTGCATTGCAAATACCGGGTGTTGTTGAGGCGGATAGCTGGATCGGCAGCAGCGGGCGACGGGTGCGGCCAGATGGGGATGAGGGGCCTAATTTACAGATTATTGGCACGGCCGCTGACACAAATCTAATTAAACCGCAGCTGTTGGAGGGGCGCTGGCTTAGGTCGGATGATACAAATGCCATCGTTTTGAATACAGAAGTGACAAAAGAGGAGGAAGATGTCGCTGTTGGGGATATAATACTGTTGAATATCGACGGCCGTGAACGTGAATGGCGTGTTGTTGGGCTGGTTCAAGGTATACTTACCGGTCCGCTTGCCTATACCAATCGACCTTATTTTGAGCGCGAATTACGTCAGGTTGGTCGGGCAGGCAGTATTCAGATAATTGCAGCGCAGACTGATCCTGCGTTTCAGGCAGAATTGGCACGCACGGTCAAAGCTGCTTTTGAAGAAACTGGTTTTCAAGTCAACTCGACAGGGACGATTCAAGATATTCGGGATCGAATCGAATATCAATTTAACCTGATTGTTGTTTTCCTGGCGGTGATGGCGGTATTAATTGCGCTTGTAGGCGGACTGGGTTTAATGGGAACGATGAGCATTAATGTATTGGAACGCACGCGCGAGATTGG
>JAAENI010000704.1 GCA_024224595.1 Hyphomicrobiales bacterium | reverse complement strand
CGCGATGAAGTGCCTTCACCTGCCAATTCCTGTTCTGGCATTCCATTGCAAATGCACTACCGCCCGTGATACCGATGATGAGAATTGTCGGGTTCATTTGATAAAGCCTCTTTTGATTTGCTGTAAGTTCAAAATAGGGTATAAAAAAACGAATATAAATATGCCCAATTTGTCGAGTATCTATTCAAAAATGTATGATAAAAGATGAAACATACGACCATCAACTGGGATCACTATCGCTCTTTTCTCGCGGTGATTGATTGTCAAAGTCTTTCAGCAGCGGCAAGAGTGCTGGGCCTGAGCCAGCCAACCGTCGGCCGACATATTGATGCGCTTGAATTGGCCGTTGATGCGCCATTGTTCGTGCGCTCAAGATATGGATTAAGCCCAACTGAGACTGCCATGAATATGGTGCCGCATGCCAAAACCATGGCGTCTGCGGCAAGTGCTATCAGGCGGGCGTCAAGTCGGGATGCCGAGACCAGTGGCACAATTCGATTGACCGCCAGTGAGGTCGTTGGTGTTGAGG
>JAAENI010000703.1 GCA_024224595.1 Hyphomicrobiales bacterium | reverse complement strand
TTGCGCAACAACGCAGATGGACTGATTTGGCCCACCGAAGGCTTGTTTTTCACGCCCGCTGGACTGTGTTATGCTTCGCTTATGGTCATAAAGACCACGGCGCAAAGCATGCCTTGCCAGCAGGCGTGAAAAACAAGTCAAATGATTCAAACTAAGCCTGATAGGCTCTAGCAGGCTGTCGGACTTGAGCAATTATTGAGACAGAACTGGAATTGAGGTCGATATTTCGATCATTTGAGGCGAATATCGGGAATATTTAACGAAAATGAACGAAAAATCGGACCAATATCCAGTTTTGTTAACAGTGATTGTGCAAGTCCGACAGACTGCTAGCGCATACCCTGTACGAGGTACCCCACGGATCGGGTTAACTTCGTTGCCACCAATTATAAGCCTGATGTAGCCGGCCATAAGCACATCTATAGTGCGTTCATCGGCACAATTGTCAACGTGTTCTTTGAACGAGATACAATGATAGTCGCGTGGAGCACCAGGACAATTCAACATAGATAAAACCAAGAAAATGACAGCTCGATAGGTGCAATTATGATGAGCAGCAATCCACTGGTCACAAGACCTGCCGCGCGGAGTTAGAGCACTTTCGATTAAATTTGAATCGTTTGACCGATTCAAATTTCATCGAAAATGCTCTAAGTAGGCGACCCCAGTTTAGATCTTTGGCATCGTCAGTGAAGTAGGAAATTCCGAGGGGTCAGAATTCAGTTTCTGTTATCGATTTTCCAGATTGCAAAGTTGGTGATTGCAACGAGTTTCATTTATTGCGCAAAGCATTACAATTATTGTAATGCGATATATTGCCATAATCAAACGAGATCGATAGGCTCGAACTTTCAACGGAGTATTTAATATGGACACACCGATTGCCCCAATCATAAATCTGGAATCAAATGGTAGATTGCGTGAGTTTGATTTGAACAATCCAGAGTGCCCTGAATGGCTGGATGACGTTGCATTGTCCAGTGGTGGTTACCCCTATGACAAGCGCATGAAGCGGCGGGATTATGAAAAAACATTGGAAAACCTGCAGGAAGAACTGGTCAAGGTTCTGTCCTGGATGGATGAAAGTGGAGAGAGGGTCATGATAGTCTTTGAGGGACGTGACGCGGCAGGCAAAGGTGGAACCATCAACAGGTTCCGGCAATACTTGAACCCCCGTCATGCACGAACTGTTGCGTTGTCAAAACCCTCTGATGTTGAACGTGGTCAATGGTATTATCAGCGTTATGTTGATCACTTTCCAACATCCGGTGAAATGGTGATGTTTGATCGTTCCTGGTACAACCGTGCTGGTGTCGAACCTGTAATGGGGTTTTGTTCAGATAGCCAAAACAGAAGTTTCCTTGCCTACACGCCCAATTTTGAAAAAATGATCACCGATGAAGGAATTCACTTTTTCAAATTCTGGTTGAATATTGGTCAGGAAATGCAATTGTTGCGTTTTCATGATCGCCGTCATTCTGCTCTTAAAGTCTGGAAACTTTCACCTATTGATATTAAGGCCTTGTCAAAATGGGATGAGTATACCCACGCTCGCGACAGCATGCTGGCAAGTACTCACACCCAACACGCACCATGGACTATTATTCGCACCAACGACAAACGGCGTGGCCGTATCAATGCGATACGTCGCGTATTGTTATCACTGGATTATACCGACAAGGATGTCGACAAAATTGGCGAGCTTGACTGCAAGGTGATCGGTGAAGGGCCAGAATTCCTGAATCAATATGGTGGCTAACTATTTTCCAACTTTTAGCCTCGCGTAAATAATATCAATCTGAGAACCTTTGCCTGTTAAGGCTGCCGCACTGGTGACATCTGTGCTGATCGCCAGAAATGCTTTTTGATCTTCTGTAACATTTTCTGAAATAAGAATAGAAAAAACTACCGCTTCAGGCTGCAGGCCAATTCGAAATCTCTTCCTTCCACATTCACCCAATTTACCAAAATCACAGAATATCGTAAAAGTCGCCGGACCCGAATCTCCGGATTTTGCCAGAATTTCGACGGTCGTCTTTTTGCCCGCTATACTCTTCAATACTCCCGGCGCCAACTTTAGTAACATCGGTCCCGCCTGGATTTCAGGCGTATCCGGTTTTCGAACCGATACTACTCGAATTGCTGGTTTCGATGTGTCGGTCAGTATTTTTGCAAAGCCATTTCCGCCGGTAATTAAAGCGCTTGGTTCTGCAGGCTCAAGAATAGTGATAAAATCCAGAGACTCGCCATTATTGGAATTTGGTGTAGTTTGCTCACTTGACTGATTGGAGTTTTGATTTTTTAGATAGTCAACCGTTACCGTATATGCGACCCAACCGGCAATTGCTAAAATTACTATTCCAATAATCCAGATAAAATATCTGAACGGCTTTCGCATTGGTCGTGAATATTCAGGTGATTGACCGGCATAGGGAGGGTCGAATGTCGAGCGTTCTTGGGAACGAGGTTCTGCTGCGGGAGGTGCGACGTTAGAGGAAGAATCCGGATTTTGCCCACCTTGGCTCGTCGCAATGGGTGTTTCGGGGTTCAGCGAATCCGGGACATTCGGTTCGGGAAATTGTGGATGGGGAATAGAAGAATTATCAGGTTCATTATCGGAGTAGACTGTTGGATCTACCGGATTGTCTTGTGGATAGGGTTGCTGTGGGCTTGTCTGCGGTTCGAGGGATTGCGGGACAGAAATTGAACCAGATGGATCATTCAGATCAGGATCGCTGGTTGGTTGCCTGCCACCTGTCGATGGTTTTGGCATTTCTGAAGTAAACTCTTGCTCAATTTTGGATATTGTTTGTTCCAGTGAACGATTGCGGGAATTGATAATTTCTAACGGCACTGCACCCGAATTGGCAATCATCTTTGCCAGTGCATTTCGAGAAGACTGGTAAATTTTTGCCCGAACCATCGGATCAAAGCCATTTTGGCGGGCCAATGCCTGTCTGATTAATGTTTCAATATCCGCTGCCACAGCTACGCCTCTCAAATTTCAAACTGAATATCTCTATACCGATTAAAATGGGATAGCTGATGATATGTTCTGCGTTTTTTCATATTGTAAATGCTCTTTCAGTTTTCACAATTACTGCAAGTTCACAACAATTTTCGAATCACCACACTGGAGATTATGCACTTTAAACACTTTTACGTTGTAACCGTACCATATTTGGGGGATGAATAACCATGTTTTGTTGATCATATTCAATCCAATTCACACGATTTCACACAGGGTTTTTCTTGACTGATCGTCCGTAACTGTTAAATTTACGTTTACGATAACGTCAATCAAGACTATTTATACGGAGTTCTAAATGGCCATACCACAGGTAATGCAAGATCGGCTAAGTGTGCCGGTTGTCGGCGCGCCACTTTTTATCATATCAAATCCAGATCTTGTACTTGCTCAGTGCAAAGCGGGAATCGTTGGTTCATTTCCATCACTTAATGCCCGTCCTATCGAACAGTTGGACGAATGGCTGTCACAAATTACCGGAGAACTGGAAAGCTACGCCAAAGCTAACCCGGACAAAAAAGTCGCGCCATTTGCAGTAAATCAGATTGTACATAAATCAAATAACCGATTGCAACAGGATTTGGAACTTTGCGTGAAGTATAAAGTACCAATCGTTATAACATCTTTGGGCGCAGTGCCTGAAGTTAACCAGGCAATTCATTCTTATGGCGGCATAGTAATTCATGACATCATCAATAATCGCCATGCCAACTCCGCCATCAGAAAAGGTGCCGATGGACTGATTGCTGTTGCAAACGGAGCTGGTGGACATGCTGGCACATTGTCACCCTTTGCACTAATTCAGGAAATTCGTGAATGGTTTGATGGGCCGTTGCTGCTTTCGGGATCAATTGCAAATGGTGGCGCAGTTTTGGCCGCGCAAGCCATGGGAGCCGATCTTGCCTATATAGGTTCTCCGTTTATTGCCACCCATGAAGCCAGTGCTTCGGAAGAATACAAGCAGGGTATTGTTGAGGGTAAGGGCAAGGATATTGTCTACACCAATCTGTTTACCGGAATTCATGGCAACTATCTGCGCGCATCAATTGAAAAAAGTGGCCTGGACCCGGATAATCTGCCGGAAAGTGATCCTTCCAAAATGAATTTTTCTTCTGGCGGAAACAGCAGCGCCAAAGCATGGAAAGATATCTGGGGCTGTGGTCAGGGAATTGGCGCCGTCAATGAGGTTGTCGGTGCTGCAGAGCTGGTTGAGCGTCTGGTTACTGAATATAATCAGGCAAAAGAGCGCCTGTTATAATTCAATTAGAATTATGGCATTTCGGATTTAGACCGTTTCTTGTTTACACGGAAGCATTTGATGGACCAATCCAGTTCATCTGCAGCGTTGCAAAACTTGTCCGATCAACCAGATCGCACTGCGTTTTGCGCCTTGCCGAGTGAACTGGCTTGGCCCATCAAATGCTTCCGTGTAAACAAGAAACGGTCTAGCCGAAATGCCAGCCACTTTTGTCCATAAGTCAATCAAAAAAGTGGAACAAGAAATGAAAACATCAATACATTTGAAACGTATCCTATTGGCAATAGCGTTTATCTGTGGGTTCAATTTTCTGAATTTTCAGTAAATGCGTTGACCCCTGACGTGCCGTTTATTGATGAAATTACCGGTAGAGTTCAGCTTGCGGTTGCTCCTTCATCGCAGGCATTTTGGAAAATATTAAGATCAGTTGATACTGAGGGAATTATTGATCATCAAAATGATGAATATCTGGTTCTTCAAGGGCACGTTTCAGTGATATTTTTGAATGGTTGGCAATCAATATCTGTTTTGGCTAAAAAATTTCAAGCAATTATAGATAAGGTGTCAAAATATGATAATGACGTTTTGTCATCTGTCCATAGAGTGAATTTCAATTTTGCAAATTCACAATCTCCTCACCTTTTTATTTTTTACAATAACAATACAGTCGCTGATTTGAATTTGTTTTGTATTGCTAAAGATATACAAAAAAATATAACAAATACACATAATGTTGGCGGTGCTTTTGATATTAGATCATGCTCGAAGGATTTTTGACGTCGAATATAACAGGTAATGTAAACGGCTAAAAGGTTAATGAAGGCACTAAAGATTGAGCGGGTGCGGGTGCAAAAACAAATGGACGGGTTAACACGGCGGTCTCAAGTCGGTACTGCACGTTCGTGTAAAAGGCCTAAAACATTTTCCCCAAGCTACTCTATAGGACCGTATCCCCCGTCTCGTTGTTCCTGACCTCCCGCATCCAGCCACCCAGCTTGGGGATCGCGTGAGTAGGTGTTTTCGACAATTACGGTGTCATCACGGTCCAATGTGACAAAGTTATTGCGCTACCAGACACTGTGAATTTCAATGGGTCAATTTGCCAAATTTCACACCAACATATTGTTGTACAAATTCAGCCAGATGCGTTGTTTGTTTTGCGTTAAATTTTATTCCCTGTTTTGTGCGTCTGAATAAAATGTCCTCCTCACTACGCGCCCATTCATGGTCAATCAGGTATTCAACTTCCTTCTGGAACAATTGCCCGCCAAAATGCTCGCCCAGTTGCTCCTTTTTTTTCACACCCTGTAACAATTGATGGGTTCTGGTTCCATAGGTTCGCACTAACCTTGAAAGATAGATTTTGTCGAGAAACGGATATTCATTTAGTAGTTTTTGAACTTCATTGCTCATTCCCCCGACTGGAAAATCTCCACCCGGCAGATAGGTATCAGCCGTCCAGGGATTGCCTTTTTTTCCAATAAGCGATGCGATTTCGTCTAACATCGCCTCTGCCAATATTCGGTAGGTTGTAATTTTTCCGCCAAAAATATTAATCAGAGGTGCCGGGCTAACAGATTTTTCATGAGCCAGTACATAGTCCCTTGTCGCTTCCTGCGCTGCGCTGGCCCCATCATCATACAGCGGACGAACACCGGAAAAAGTCCAGACAACATCCTGTTGCCTCACTGGTTCGCGAAAATAATCGCTCGCAACATTACACAGATATTCAGCTTCTTCTGATGAAACTTGAGGCTTTTCATCCATTTGATCGTGTTCGGCATCGGTGGTGCCAATTAAAGTATATTCATCTTCATAAGGAATGGCAAAAACAATTCGTCCGTCAGAATATTGGAAAATATAACATTTGTCGTGTTGGAATTTTTTCTTGATTACGATGTGGCTGCCGCGCACTAAGCGGACATTATGGACATCATTTAAACCAAATGTATTACGCAACACTTCATCGACCCAGGGGCCGGCCGCATTAATAATCATTTTCGACGTGATCTGATTTTTTTTGCCGCTCGCCGTATTCTCATAAGTAACTTGCCAATGATCGTTCAAATACTGGGCATCGATCACTTTGGTACGGGTATGAATATCAGCACCGTTGATTCCAGCATCCACCGCATTGAGTATAACTAGTCGCGAATCATTAACCTGGCAGTCAGAATATTCAAATCCGGATACAAATTCCGGCTTGAGTGGCTTACCGGTTTCTTCCAGTTTCAGATTTACGGTTTTTGTCGGTGGCAGAAGTTTTCTGCCACCCATGTAATCATATAAAAAAAGTCCGAGACGCAGCAGCCATTTAGGGCGCAGACCATTATGATGGGGTAAAACAAAACGCAGTGGACGCACGATATGTGGCGCTATTTTCCAGATCACTTCTCGCTCTATCAGTGCTTTTCGAACAAGCATGAATTCATAGTATTCCAGATAGCGCAATCCGCCATGAATAAGTTTTGTTGATGCAGACGAAGTTCCACCGCCCAGATCACTGGCTTCGCATAGACAAACAGAATAGCCACGCCCGGCTGCGTCACGCGCAATTCCACAGCCATTGATTCCACCACCAATTATCAAAATATCATATTCAGCACTCATAGAGATTATTGCTCGCAAAATTATCCAATTTGTTATCGCAAAAAAGAATAACGTAGTTAATGGGCGCAGTCTTCAAAAATAAAAGACAGGGATATTAAACTGATTTCACAACCTGCCACATGATCCGCTTATTCAGTTCTGGTGCCAATAATTCTTTCTATGGCTGATACTGTCAGAATAAAAAACGCCCATCGGGGGAGGACCGATGAGCGCTTTTAATTGGGTTCAGCAAGGGAGGAGAGTATGCCAAACCAACATCAACAGGACAAGGGAGAAGATAAGTTCTGCTGAATTCCTTTCAAATTAAACCCGGTAAGGGCGCTTTGAAATTGTCGAGATTTCACCGCGGCTGATTCCCAGATCATTCAGAGCCCAGTTGGACAGACCGCTGAGTTCGTTGCGCGTCTTGCGAACGCGATTCCATGTACGGATTGTGCCTAAAATATTCATTAGATTAGTCCTCTATGTATCGCCAAATTCGCATTTCTTCAAAATGGCTGGTTATAATTGTTATCCGCAGCGCGTCTACGGTAACCTTCAAATAGAATCAAACCGAGAATATTGCGAGCGTAAAAACTGCAGAAGAGCCATGCAAAAAGCGTATGGCATAAAACGCCATTCTACAAGCTGGGAAGTTTCAAAAAGGGACAGCTGCCGCAATCAATACCAGATCGTATTTCTCGGGATTGAGTATATGTCACAACTTTCCTGATCAGGTTTTCGACCGCGTTAATATCTGATCGTACATGTTCAGGTAGAACCACATAACCCTCATTTATTGGCGCTTTTGGGAATTGCCGGGTATCCTGTCTCCCGGATTTCGGGATATGCAGTGAACTTAATCGGATCGAAAATCTTTACGACAACGCGAAGTTGATCGGTGGTAAAACAAATATCAACGCTCATTTATTGACAAATCGGGTTGAGCAGAATTCAATGGTTGTCACACATTGTGTTATTTTTGCAAAATTTTGATGTTGGCCTGGTTGGCAGGCAACAATCATGGAACAGGACTTTTGATAATGGGCTCTACACCCTTGCGCGCCGATCGCCACAAACCTGTATTGCCTGTTCCCACACTGAATGACGAGGGACTGTATGTTCAGACCTGGTTCTCAAACAGCACACTTGATATTCGGCAGGATTTGGACACTGCGGAAAGGGAAGACAAGAGGCTGGTTATTTTTTGGGAGCAAAAAAATTGTACCTATTGCAGCTCAACGCATGAAGTCAATTTACGCATTCCGCGAGTTGTCAGGAAGATTACCCACAACTTCAAAGTCATCAGACTGAATATCTGGGGAGAGCAAAAAATCAAAGGTTTTGATGGTAAGGTTCTATTGGAAAATGAATTGGCGCGCGAAATTGGCATCATTTTGACGCCAACGGTACAATTCCTTGATGAGACTGGTAATAAAGCAGCAAACGGCAGCATTATTGATTCAGAAACATTTCGGTTTGAAGGCTATTTCAAACCGTTTCACTACTATTTCCTGTTCCATTATGTTGTCAGCAAGGGTTACGTCACTGAACCTGATTTCCAGCGCTGGCTGGGAGAAATTGGCAAGGTTCTTCAGGGAAACAAGATCAAATATGATCTTTGGGCAGATGCATTGCCGGAAGGCTTGCCTGATCAGTATTAGAGTCTGTTCAAGAATACACAACAGACACTAAGTAGTATTTGTCCTGCAAATTATCGGGGTCACCAATGTTGTGATGTTGATTACCCACCATAATTCACCAGCCCTACCAGTATTCCAGATTTCAAATGAGTCAATATCCTGGAGAAAAGCTGCGTAATTTCTGAAAATTTACCAATTGATAAATTTTTTAACATGGGCTAACATTCAGGCAGGTATTTCGATTTGGAGCGATTATTTATGAGTACTGGCAGCAACACCAATGGCATCGCCGCTGGCCGTTTGAATCAACGGGACTACACCAACAATTTTGACGAATTGCATCCTCCATTAAGCCTTCATGAGGCGATGGTGGCAGCAGACCGATGTTATTTTTGTTATGATGCGCCATGCACTGATGCCTGTCCAACTACTATTGATATTCCATTGTTCATCCGCCAGATCGCTACCGGAAATCCAATAGGTTCAGCTGAAACTATTTTCACCCAAAATATACTGGGGGGCATGTGTGCCAGAGTATGCCCGACAGAAACGCTTTGTGAGGAAGTTTGTGTACGTGAGGAAGCTGAAGGCAAGCCAGTCAAGATTGGGGAATTGCAGCGTTACGCTACAGACTTTGCGATGGAGCGAAAATCGCAGTTTTTTGAGCGTGCTCCAGCAACGGGAAAGAAAATTGCTATTGTTGGAGCCGGCCCGGCGGGATTGGCTTGCGCTCATCGCCTGGCTATTTATGGCCATGAAGTCAAAATATTTGATGCTAAGAAAAAATCGGGTGGGCTTAATGAATACGGCATTGCCGTTTATAAAACTGTTGGTGATTTTGCTGCCAGAGAAGTCGAATATGTCATTTCTATCGGCGGCATAACGATCGAAAACAATCATGCCCTGGGGCGTGATATTTCTCTGGATGATCTGAGCGCTCAATATGATGCAGTTTTTCTGGGAATTGGACTCGGCGCAACTGGTGATTTGGGGATTGAAGACGAAAATGTAGCTGGCGTTGAAGATGCCATTGATTTCATCGAAGCACTGCGCCAGGCGGACGACTATTCCAGTGTTCCCATCGGTCGCAAAGTAGTGGTAATTGGCGGCGGTATGACTGCGATTGATGTTGCCGTACAAGCCAGACATCTGGGTGCTCAGGATGTCAGTATTTGTTACCGGCGCGGCAAGGATCAAATGGCCGCATCGGTGTTTGAGCAGGATCTTGCAGCATCCAATGGTGTAACTATCCGGCATTGGTTGCAGCCCGCAAAAATCATCTCGGAAGGCGAAAACGTTACTGGTGTTGAATTTGAATATACTTCCATTGATGATGGTAAGCTCAAAGGAACCGGGGAGACAACAGTTTTTCCCGCTGATCAGGTATTTAAAGCCATCGGTCAAAAACTGGATGGTGAAAATCTGTCTACTTCAGGGCTGACAATTGTATCCGGTAGAATTGCAATTGATGAAAATGGCCAGA
>JAAENI010000702.1 GCA_024224595.1 Hyphomicrobiales bacterium | reverse complement strand
AATACAGCGCCAAGAAAAATCGAAGCATCCGCAATATTAAATGCCGGCCAGTGGTAATCACCTACATACCAGTCAATAAAATCGATCACATAACCGTATACCAGACGATCATAAAGATTTCCAAGGGCACCACCAAGCACAAGCGCCAAAGCAATGATCAACAGTTTCTGTGAGGCCCTGAGCCTGCTAAGCCAGAATACGATTCCCAAACTGATAAGCGTCGTTGTAACACTGAAAAACCAGCGTTGCCAGCCAGACTGGTCGCTGAGAAAGCTGAATGCGGCGCCATAATTATGCACATAATAGAGATTAAAATAGGGCATTACTTCTATACTTTGATGCAATGCCATCTGCTGCATAATCAGCTGTTTGCTGATTTGGTCAAGGATCAATGCCAGTAGTGTTAACGCCAGCCAGCGATATACCTTGATACCGCCCGGCTTCCCTTGCACGGCTTCACCCTGCATCAGGCAAACTGCCTTATCTCACCTTCCCCATCGACATTACTGACACAACGTCCGCAAATATCGGGGTGCTCAGGATCACTGCCGATGTCTTCAATTCGATGCCAGCAGCGGGCACATTTTTTGTACTCTGATTTTTTGACCGTTAACGCCAAACCCTCAACCTCTGTCTCAACGGCATCTTCAGGTTTCTGCTCAATGGCTTTTATCTGCGCACTTGATGTAATCAGGATAAAGCGCAATTCCGATTCAAGTAATGCCAGTCGGGATGACAGCTTCTGGTCGAGATAGAGGGTAACTTCAGCTTCAAGGGAACCACCAAGTTCACCTGCTCCACGCATTTCCTCAATGACCTTGTTCACAGCAATACGGATCCCGGACAATTTATTCCAGGTATCAGCACTGATTGCAGAATCTTCTGCCAGAGGTGTAAGACCCTCATACCAGGTCTGGATAAAGACAGTTTCATCATGCTCACCCGGCATTGCTTTCCAGATTTCATCAGCAGTAAAAACCAGAATGGGAGAAATCCAGCGCACCATTGCTTCAAGTATATGGTACATGGCATTCTGGCAGGACTGGTGTGCCACACTTCCAGCCTTGGCTGTATACTGGCGATCCTTAATTACGTCCAGGTAGAAGCTGCCCAGATCACCGGCACAGAAGTTATGTACCTTCTGCACCACCGAGAGAAACTGATAATCTTCATAATCTTTGTTTAATTCATTCTGCAAATTCAGCGCACAATCAATGGCATATTGGTCAAACGGCAACAACTCATTATGGGGAAGCAAATCAGTTTGCGGATCAAAACCATTAAGATTGGATAAAAGAAAACGTGCGGTATTTCTTATCCTGCGGTACAGATCTGCGGTTCGTTTCAGGATCTCATCAGAAACCGCAATTTCACCCTGGTAGTCTGTACCTGCAACCCAGAGTCGCAAAATATCAGCACCCAGCGTTGATGTTACCTTCTGTGGTGCCACCACATTGCCTTTGGATTTCGACATTTTTTCACCATTGGCATCTACGGTGAAGCCGTGGGTTAATACGGCTTTGTAGGGAGCTTCCCCCTTGGCTGCAAGGGAAGTTAATATTGACGACTGGAACCAGCCACGGTGTTGATCAGAACCTTCCAGATAAAGATCAGCCGGACTATAGAGTTCGTCATGCTGGTCGCAGACCGCTGCATGGCTTACACCGGAATCAAACCAGACATCCAGCGTATCATTCACCTTGATATAATCTTCGGCATCGCCCCCCAACAATTCTTCCATATCAATGTCAAACCAGGCCTGAATGCCAGCATCCTCAATTTTTTCTGCAACCTTTTGCATCAGGTTGTAGGTATCAGGATGTAATTCATTGGTTTCTTTGTGTACAAATAAACTTAAGGGAACACCCCAGGTTCTCTGCCTTGAGATACACCAGTCAGGGCGGTTATCAATCATTGATTCAATTCTTGCCTGTCCCCAGTCAGGAACCCACTGAATTTGTGGTATGGCTTCCATGGCCATATCGTGTAAACCTGCTTTGGACATGCTGATAAACCATTGCGGAGTAGCCCTGAAGATCAATGGCTTTTTATGGCGCCAGCAATGGGGGTAACTGTGATCATAGGATTCATGACACAATAGCCGGCCCTTTTCCTGCAGGGTTTCAACCACACTGTTATTGGCCTGGAAGACAAATTGGCCAGCAAAAATTTCTGTACCTTCAATAAAAACACCGTTGGCACCAACCGGATTATTGACCGGCAACTCATAGCGTT
>JAAENI010000701.1 GCA_024224595.1 Hyphomicrobiales bacterium | reverse complement strand
GGGGCAGGGGCCGGAGTTAATTGTTTCAAATTGATATCCGGCTACCTGCAATTGTCAGATTTATTTCATGATATAAAACCATGACAATTCACATATTGACAGATTCAATCCAAGATCGTTAGTGAATGCGATTGTCGGTATTTCTTGAATTGATTATTGATGGTTTTGCGTATTTTTTTTTGGGGAATTATTAATGACTTCTGCTGCTTTTCGTATATTGGGTGTTTCTGTTCTAGGGATGATGCTGGCAAATTGTGCCACTCCAGCCAAGAAAATTCAGCCCACCTATATCTCCCCGGTAACGTACGAAAGTTATACATGTGAGCAATTGGGACAGGAGGCTGAAAGGCTTTCTGTTCGCGCTTCTGAGATGATCGGCGTGCAGAATAAGAAAGCCAAAGGCGACGCCGTGGCCATGGGTATTGGGTTAATCGTTGCCTGGCCCGCACTATTGTTCATCAAGGGAGATGGCGGGCAAACAGAAGCGCAAGTCGCCCGACTTAAAGGCGAGATGGAGGCCGTGGAAAAAGTTTCAAATTCCAAAGATTGCGGATTGGTTTTTCAGCAACCCGAAACAGTTGATCCCAAAGTTATCAAACATAATTCCGCCCGCCATAATGAAAATGAAGGATGATAACTCCAGCCAGTCACCTGTGATGTAATTCGATCAATCACAATAGTTTTCGCTGTCGGGACTTTTTGTGTTTGGATTTTACCCAGGCGGTTTCATCCATCCAACACCGGTCGGTCGTGCGGCATTGATCATTTGAGCTACATATCGCGGTTCGGCTGCAGTGTTTTTGCTTTGGCATTGCTGCATTTGAAAAGGCCGGTCATCGAGGGGATTGGCCGCTCACCGGGTATTTTTAATGTGTCCGGATCCAGCAAAGCGTTGTGGCGGCAATCTTTGCAATAAACCACAAGTCGACCACCTGGTTCATTCATATCTGAGAATGCTGCTGGTTCGTATTGTGTTTTCATTTTGGAGTGAATGGATAAATCAGAACAAAAACACAACATAATTATTCAGGAAAAATTCTTGTGGGATTCTTGTGGGACTTTTGTCGGCAATGTTCTTCTTTTATCTTGTTTTATCGGACTAATGCATATATATCACTGCCTGAAATTACCTGTTGAAGTCGGAAATTATTAAATGATTTCAACGCACTTAAACAATTCGGAGCGTGGCGCAGCCTGGTAGCGCACCTGCATGGGGTGCAGGGGGTCGGAGGTTCGAGTCCTCTCGCTCCGACCAAATTTGGTCAGTCGGATTTACTTGATGTCTTTGAGCAGTATTACTAGTTGTCAAATTCAGGCATTCCCAAATTCAGGCATTCCCAAATTCAGGCTTTCATTGTCCCCAGACCCATCATTTAGATCATCAATTCAACTACATCGGAAAAATCAGTGAGCATTACCAAACAGCAAGTCCAGGATTGTCTGAGGCAAATCATCATTCCCGGCACTGAAAAGGATGTCATGTCGGGCGGTATGGTGTCCGATATCTTTATTGATGGTGCCAAGGTGATATTCTCACTAACCGTTCCAGCGGAAAAAGCTGCGGATTTTGAACCTTTGCGTGAGGCCGCTCATGCTGCGGTGCTGGCATTGGATGGCGTTGATTCAGCGATGGTTGCCTTGACCGCCGAACGCACCGGCGGGGGTAGTGCTCCCGCTGGGGGCGAGGGGCATGATCATGCACATCGACAGGCTGCCCCCGGTTCGCCGGCCGGATTACCTGCCCAGGCCCCGGTTGAGGGAATTGAAAAGATAATTGCGGTAGCTTCCGGCAAGGGCGGTGTGGGCAAATCCACCACTACGGTCAATCTGGCGCTGGCCCTGGCAGAGCGTGGTCTGAAAGTCGGGATTCTTGACGCCGATATTTATGGCCCGTCGATGTCGCGTTTGCTGGCGATCAGCGGCAGACCAGAACCCACCGATGACCAGGCGCTGCTCAAGCCGATGGAAGCCTATGGCCTCCAGGTAATGTCAATGGCTTTTCTGGTCGATGAAGATACCCCGGTCATCTGGCGCGGACCGATGGTGATCAAGGCACTGACCCAGATGTTGCGAGATGTAAAATGGAGTAATCTGGATGTTCTGGTAGTCGATATGCCGCCTGGCACAGGTGATGCGCAATTGACCATGGCTCAGCAGGTTCCACTGGCAGGTGCGGTTATCGTTTCCACACCACAAGACCTCGCTCTAATTGATGCGCGCAAGGGACTCAATATGTTCAGGAAAGTCGATACACCTATTTTGGGTATTGTCGAAAACATGAGTACATTTGTTTGCCCCAAATGTGGTGAGATCAGCAACATATTTGGCCATGGCGGCGCCAAAAATGAAGCGGAAGCCAAAGGGGTTAGATTCCTCGGTGAAATACCCCTGCACATGAATATTCGTGAAACTTCAGACAGTGGAAAACCGGTTATGGTCAGCGCACCGGATGGTGTGCACGCTGACGCATATCGTGTTATCGCCGAAAATGTTGCCGCACAACTGGCAATTTGAGGGTAGCAATAACCTGAATTGCCGCGATTATTGATACACTGGGATAGTACCCATCGACTGCCGGCTATCGGGCAGGCGTGCTGGAAGAGGTGGCAGAAATCAGTTCGGTTGATTTTTTATGCCTGCGGTATCTCTGCCATCTGTATTCAAGTGCAAAACATCCCCATATGATGCCAATGAGCAGGAAGAAATGTCGCCAGTGATCAATATCAATGACCCAGCCTAAGAGGATATGCCCGATAAAAACACAATAGGAAATGATGAAATAAGGTTGCCAGGGGCGCGGGCGAAACAGCATTCTGAATCCCCCAATAATCGTCCATAAAACCAGGGTCAACAAAGCGGCAAAACCAAGCCAGCTATAGCCCATCAGGGCTTTCAACCAGATGTTGTGGGTCTCTTCATAGAGTATCTTGCCGAATTCCAGTGGCCCCAACCCAAGAGGTGTATCTACCGCCCAGTTAAAACCGGTTGCATGGCGGGCGAAACGTCCGATACGGTGATCATCGTAGCTTTGTATAGCCCTTGCCCGTTCGGAGAATAGCGAGGATACCGCTTCAAATTGCAAAGCTACGGTCAGAAGTATCACAACAAGTGCAAATCCGAAAACGCCCAGCATCAGATATTTCAACCGCTGTTTGGCATTTTGCTCATTGAGAAACAATATCATATACATCATCAAAGTAGAGACGACCATCACCCCCCATGCCCCCCTGGAAAATGCCAGGAAAATACCCGTTAATAATATCGTCAGTAATAACAATCTGATGGGTGCTGTAGTGATTGATCGGGTAAGCAGGCCGTATATCAGATACAAGATCGGTGCCACAAGAAAAGGACCAAAAACATTTGGATCCTTAAATGCCCCCATGGCGCGACTGTAACGAGTGAATATTTCAAACCCCGGTAACGCATCGAAATAACCGATGATCCCAAGAATTGAAGTACATACGGCTGCCAGCACATAGGCACGAAAAATCAATCGCATTCGACCCATATCATCGGCAATCACCGCCGCAAAAAGAATTGAGGTCAAACTCAGGAAAAAGGTGATTGCAACATAGCGCAGACCAACGACGATATCAGGTGATTGCGATGTTGATAAAATACCACCCGCTGAAAACAGGAACAGGCACAGGAGCAAGGGTAAAATGGTACGGCTGATTTTCAATCCGGCGTGAAACCAAATTGCCAGTAAAAGAGCAAAAATCAGCTCGTAGGGCGCCGGTTCGATCATTACAAATCCGCCCGCAAATACGCCCACACCCAGCGCTACATTAGCCAGCGTGATTATATTTCCGCGACGCACCGTAGTTGCTGGAACAACGCCATATGGATGGGTGATACTCAATATGCATTTTCCATTTTAAGTAGTTTTATTGGTGTGATGAATACGATGTAGAGATCGAGCAGCAAAGACCAGTTCTCAATATAATAAAGATCATGGTTGACACGTTGACGGATTTTTTCATCATTATCGACCTCTCCACGCCAGCCATTGACCTGTGCCCAGCCAGTGACCCCGGGTTTGACTTTATGGCGGGCAAAATATCCATCGACGACTTCATCCCATAACTGATTTTTGGTATGCGCGTTCATCGCGTGAGGACGTGGGCCAACCAAAGATAAATTGCCGCGTAAAACATTGAAAAGTTGAGGTAATTCGTCAAGCGAGGTTTTGCGGATAAAACGGCCGACGCGGGTGACCCTTGGATCATTTTTGGTAACTACCACCTTTGCATCCGGATCAGTCATCTCATGGAACATGGAACGAAACTTGAACACATCAACTGCTTCATTGTTAAATCCAAAACGCTTTTGGCGGAAAATTACCGGGCCCTTGCTCTCCAGTCTGATGGCAATCATTGTTGCCAGCATTACCGGTGAAAACAGGACAATTCCGATAATGGAAAATACCAGATCAAAAGTCCGTTTCATCACCGCATCCCAATCAGCGATCGGTTTTTCGAACAGGTCAAGAAATGGCACCGAACCTTCGTAAGAATAGGAACGTGGGCGAAAGCGTAATTTGTTGGCGTGGGCTGCTAAACGAATATCGACCGGTAGAACCCATAATTTTTTCAACAGTTGCAATACGCGGTTTTCGGCTGAAAGGGGCAGGGTGACAATAAGCATATTAACTTTTGCCACACGGGTGAATTCGACCAATTGAGCCACCGTCCCTAATTTTGGATATCCCGCCACTACTGATGGGGAGCGCTCATTTGAACGGTCATCGAAGATTCCACAAATTCTGATATCCGTAGCATCGCGCATTTCCAAAGATCGGATCAGTTCCGCAGCAGGTTTACCACCGCCGACAATGACCGCCCGTCGCTCCAGCCTGCCTTCAAGCGTAAGTTTTTTGACATAACGGGTGACGACTGCACGCAATACAACAAGATAAACTATTCCAAACGCAAACCAGCCGACAAACCACACGCGGGAAAACTCGTTAGTAATTTTAACAATAAACCCGATAGTCAACAAAACCAGCATCGCGAGTAAAAACCCGGTGATGACTTTGGAGCTTTGCGCAATGAATGAGCGAAGGGAAATGATATTGTATCCGCCCAGAGCCTGGGTGAAACCGACTGAAAAAAGGCCACCTATAAGTCCGCAATAGATGTAAAGGCTGCTGGGCGAGTCGGTTAAGACATAATATTGATACATGATATAAGCAACGACCATTAATCCTGAAAATTCAACGATGCGTAGCAAACCGGTAATCAGATAAGGAGCAATTGAATCCGCTGCGAGTTGTCCGGCAACCTGCTGGGCAAGCTCGTTGATTTTCTTTTCTTTACTGCCGTCAGCTTGCGGATAATCATCCGCCTCATTGATACGACGGGAAGAAAACACCTGTTTTGGATCAAGATTGTTAACGCTCATCGGTAAGTCCCGTTACGATGGTTTAAGAATATTGATCCAAGTCCTAGGGGATAATTGCTAAATTTGATTTGAAGTCGCGGAAAATATTGATGAAATGGCTAAATGTCTGAAATCAGGATTAACAAAATCATAACGGGTATATCGATGACGGGTCTTGTTAGAAGTTTATTTGCTAACAATTTACTGTCGCTGAAGCCAAAAAGGCAACACGCAGCATTTGTCACTATTAGCCGGCCAGGTAG
Source organism: Hyphomicrobiales bacterium (assembly GCA_024224595.1). Classification (GTDB taxonomy): domain Bacteria; phylum Pseudomonadota; class Alphaproteobacteria; order Rhizobiales; family Rhizobiaceae; genus JAAEMP01. Next base: position 6,523 of record JAAENI010000701.1, on the reverse strand, counting down.
GCGGCTTCAACATCTCGAGCCATAACTTCCACACTAAATCGATTTTTCAAGGTTTTTGCTCTTGCTCTTGCTAGATTTATCAATTTGGGATCGTCAAGAGAATTGGCCATCGCTGTTTCCAGAGCCTTCGCGTTATCGGGTTCAACCAGTAAATCCGGCTCTTCTGCGAATATCTCTGGAATGCCGCCAACGCGCGAAGCAATGATCGGCTTTTGCGCTGCTATCGCTTCCAGTACAATATAGGGCATTGATTCAGCTCTGGAAGGTACAATCACGGTTCTTGCCATGGCAAATGCTGTTCGTGCAGGCATTGCATCATGAAAGGTAATCGCTTCACTCAAATTAAGATCAGCCACCTGGCGCACATACTTTTCTTTGTCAGGCCCATCACCAACCATATGTGCGGTCAGCATTTTATTGGTTTTGTTTGCCAGGGCCGCAAAAGCGTCAATAAACAAATCCGGCCCTTTCAAATCACGCATCATACCAATATATAAAAAATCTGCAGCATCAACATGTTCTCCAACAGCATCAAATTCATCATCCTGCAATCCGTTATAGACGAGACTGGTGGGGCAGCGTGGCACGCCAACTTTACCCGCGTAGCCATCGCGTTCATATTTACTGACAAAAATCAAACGATCTGTGATGAATTCCAGCGAACGTTCCAGGAAAAAAAATAATTTACCTTTCAGTGACGCACTGTCATAATGGATGCTTCCACCGTGAGGGCAATAGAGTCTGGCAGGGCGATTGCTGGATCGCCGCATAAAAGCACCAATTATCCTGGCATAGGCTCCACCTTTTGAACCGTGAGCGTGTAATATATCAGGATTGAGTTTTTTAAGTTTCTGGTAGGCTTTATACAACACCAGCAAATCACCGGGTGTAATGGCGCGACGCATCGGTATTCGATGTAATCCCAAATTCAATGAAGGGCGCAAAACTTCAAAAAGCTTTTCCTCATGAGCACCACCGGTGGTGGAATCACATAATATGCCGACATCATGGCCATTGGCATTTTGACTTTCCACCAGATCACGAACATGACGAAATATTCCTCCCACTGGAGAACGAAAACAGTGGACGATTCGCAGTTTGCTGGACTCATCCATAACTGTTCAGAACAGTCTTTCGCGTATATATATAGTATCGCCAGGTAAAATTGGATCGCCGATTGAGATCCGACCGGTCACCACATTTCCATTGACATGACGCGTAACGTCTGAATCAGCCTGTTCTGCACGGGCGCTAAACCCTCCGGCAATTGCTACTGCGTTTTGCACAGTCATACCCGGCACATAGGAATATTGCCCACCTGAACTAACTTCACCCATGATAAAGAAAGGGCGGTAGCGATCAATCTCGGCGGATACGTCAGGATCACGAAGAAATTTGGTTTTCAGTCTTCTTGCGATGTTGCCTTCAAGTTGTTTGGGTGTTTTCCCCCGAGCTTGCACGGACCCCAACAGCGGAAAGGCAATATAACCACTCTTTTCGACTGCGTAAATATTGGTAAGGTCGCTTTGTCCAAATACGGTTATCCGCACCCGGTCACCAGAATCCAGAACATAAGGCTTTTTCAATTCAGCATAAAATGCATTACCTACCGGTTTATAGGTGGTACATCCACCCAAACCCAAAGCCAACATCAAACAGATCACCAAGGATCCCGCCTGCAAATTTTTATAACGCGTCATTTAACAAATTCCAAAATGGCCGGTATTGGCCCGCTGTAAGTTGTCCCGATAATGACTTGTTATGGTTAATGGTAGGTAAAATACTTCAAAATTTTTCTTAATACTGGCTAGGAGAAATTGCTGATTATTGAAAGAAAATGAAATTCTTCGACGCGCCATTAATCTATTAGTTACCATAAACCTTCATATTCTGCTCATAAATTCTGGTTGTGTAATTTGGAGTGCAAGCGATGGCTGGTCATACAGACCTTTCAAGAGATGTCGATATTGATATTGTCGGTCTCTTTCAAAATATTTGGAAAAAAAAATGGACCATACTGATTCTATCAGTTCTGGTTGGGTTTGGAACATTTGTGGTGCTAAGCGCAATCGCGCCTCGATATCGCGCTACCGCGCAGCTGATTATCGAACCTCGTGAATCACAGTTCACACGGTTAGGTACGCAAAATGGCGGCATCAACGCCAATGAATTTGATACCGCTGCTGTCTTGAGTCAGGTACAAATCATTTTGTCTGATACTGTAGCTTTGAACACGATCAAAGATTTGGAGTTGGCCAGCAATCCGGAGTTTAAAAGAGATATTGAGGTTTCGTTGCTGAAAGACTTATTGATTCTGGTCGGCATCGAGGAAGAAAGCGGGCAGTTATCACCGGAGGAAAAAGCCCGAAAAGATAACGAATCAGTCCTAAAAAATTACAAATCCCGGTTAGAAGCCTACTCGATTGAAGATTCCAGAGTGATTGAACTGTCGTTTTGGGCCAATGATCCCAAACTGGCAAAAACAATTACCAATTATATTGCCGATCAGTATCTGTCGCTTCAACGCAATTCCAAACTTGAAACCGGTGCCAATGCCACAAAATTTCTTGAGGTGGAGATTGGTAAATTGCGAAAGAAAGTGCGCTTTGCTGAAGCAAAGGTTGCGGAATTTCGATCCAACTCTGATATTTTGCTGGGCAATAACAATTCACTTTTGGCAACCCAGCAATTGTCTGAAGTATCAACTGAACTTTCCCGCGTAAGATCACAACGCGCAGCGGCTCAGGCGAAAATTGAAACCATACGTTCCACCATCAATGTGGGTGGATCGCTGGAAGCAATACCGGAGGTGGTCGCCTCTCCACTAATTCAACGTCTGCGTGAGCGTCAGGTCCAGCTGAGAGCCCAAATTTCAGAATTGTCAGTAACACTGCTTCCCTCACACCCGCGTCTCAAGGCATTGAAATCCCAGCAATCTGATTTTGAAAATCAGATACGTCGTGAAGCCAGAGGTATTTCGAAAAGTCTGGAAAACAATCTGGTAATACTGCGTAGTCAAGAATCTTCACTGACCGAGGAATTGTCCCGGTTGAAGGCTGAAGCGTCTAGAGCAGGCGGTGCTGAAGTCGAATTGCGTTCTCTCGAGCGGGATGCTCTTTCAGAACGCGAATTATTGCAGGCCTATATGAGTAAGTTCAGGGAGGCAGCTGGTCGTCAAAGCAGCAAATATCTGCCTATCAATGTTCAGATCATTTCCGCAGCGCACCAGCCGACAAGTTCATATTTTCCAAAAACCATACCCTACAGTATTGTTGTGGGGCTGGTTACCGCCATCCTTAGCATGGTAGTTGTACTTGTCGTTTCCTTATTGAGTGGGAAGGCGTTCAAAACCGTTGATGAACCTGTTTTGTTATATGAAAACCCGGCATCCGAGTTTGTAGCGAAACGTAGCCGACTGTCGGAGCAATCAGAAAAAAGCGCACAATCAGATAATAAAATGAAAACTGGGTCAGCTAAAAATGACAAGGTCGATCCGCCTGTTTATGCGTCGGATAATTATCGTGTTTCCGAACTAGGTGAATTCCGCGAAATCGCGCCTGAAGAAGTGCGTTCAATGTTTGATGTCAACGATAATATCTCACATCAAAGAGTTGCACCTGAACAAGTAGGGGCGACCGAAAATACCGTCGCAGCCGTCACACCTCCGCCGATGGATATTTCTGAATTACCTGGCGCACAAGTAATTGATACTAATGTAGGCGGGGTTGAAAACCATGACGGTAATATTGCTGCTATTGCGGATAAAGTAACGTCAAACGCCGGGATAAACAAAGACATTCCTGTTGAAAACAAAGGCATCGACCTGTCGCTGGTGAGTGAAGGTTTATTGGGAATGGGCAAAACACGCATTGTCGTAATATCACCTGATGGCGATGATGGCTCACTTACAACCTGGCTATTGGCGCGCAAACTCGCGGAGAATGAGAAACATGTTGTTATCATGGACATGACCGGGTCAGGTGTAACATCACAGCACATGATAGGATCAAAATCGACCATGGGTGTTGGTGATTTTCTTGCAGGTACCGTTGAAATGAATGAGGTAATCCATGTCGATCAACATTCCACAGTCAATGTAGTTGGTATCGGAAATTATATTTCCCAAGACCCAGGTGTTGTCCATGAACGTCTGCAAGTCCTGCTAGAAATTCTTTCTGACGCCTATGATTATTTGCTGATTGATTGCGGAGATACTGACATGGATGGATTAGCTCAGGTGGCCGATGCAAAAACAGTCGTTGTTGTCAGCGCAGTGGGTAGCAATGAGGCTAAAGCACTTGAGAGTAAGTTACTCAAAAGTGGTTATCCGGAAGCCATTTGCTTGTATCCGACCGATAATGAAACACGCGAATATACTGCTCTGGTAGCCTAGGCTTGTTGACATTCAAGGCCATGGTGCTGGTTTGTTCAGTATTGTGTGTGAGAAGGAAGGACATACGTGTATATTCAACGGCGAACAGTGCGATACTGGAGCAATCTGGCAAAATCCTTTCAGGGCGAAGCCGATTTGCTCACTGGACATCGCATTTCGCGCCTTAGACCGTTTCTTGTTTACACGGAAGCATTTGATGGGCCAAGCCAGTAAACGTGAATAAACGGTCAAATGATTCCGTGTAAACAAGAAGCGGTCTAAAGTGCCAGCACTACTGCGTTACGAAAAGCTTGCCAGTAAACAAATCGGCTTCGCCAGCTCCATAACTTTGAATGTCAACAGGCCTTAGCCCCTGGAGTACCCGTGTTGATCAATCGCTAATCCATAAACAAAGACAAACTGAGATGTGGTTCATCCCGTCAGGAAACGGGAAAAGCCTTACGAAACACGACTCTCACGCGCTTGAAATGTTTCCAGGTAATTGAATTTTGCCGCAGGTATCGCCTGATATCCAACAGGCCGCGATATAGCCAGACATAGCCAATCGATGTTTTCGATAAAGGCAGTATCGCATCGAACATTTCAACAGTTTCCGGGCACCAGGATTGTTTAAAACGCTCTTCACCACAACCCATATCCATCGATTGAAAACCAGATTCTGCCAACTTTTCCACCAGCATATAGATTAGCATCTCGCCGGGGCTGATATGCGCCAGATCGTCATCTGCAAATGATATGAAATAAGTAGAAAAATGCTGGTTTATGACACCACCACCGCAAATCGCGCGATATTCGCCATCGATTTTCAATGCAAATAATTTCAGGAGCGGTTCTTCCATGAAATGGGAATTCAAGGCGATTTTCTTTAAAAACTGTTGAGCTTTTTGTCCTCCAAAAATATCCTTGATACCCTGTTCACGAAGCCGTTTGGATTTTTGCAGATGAAAGCAAGAAAGTATTTCTAAAGCTTCAGAGCGTGTGCCTGCTTCAACAAATTGAGTGCCACCCAAGCTTTCTACCACACGAGATTGCCAGCGAAACTTCTTACGTTTCCGTTTGCCATTTCCCCGCTTCAAAACATTTTGAAACCCACCTGATAAATCACTACCAAAGGCCTGATTTGTGGATTTCTGATGGGGTAATGCCAACATTGGATTAGCCTGCCCGGCCCATATACCAGGCATGCAACACAGGGAAATGCACCCAAAACCTCCAAACAATTGAGATATCTCGTCAAATATCTGAACAATTTCAGTATTACTAATATGGCTGGCAAAATCCCGATCCATCAAAGGCAGTTTGAAATTGGAATGGCTGCCGCCAATCCAGCTGATTGTTTTGATCAGTCCTCTGCTCACCGAAAGCGGTAGTATGAGAACCAGCCTACCACCCTGGTATGCAGTTACGATAAGTGGCTGGTTATTGGGACCATTACCAATGGTTTGCAGACAACTGTTTATCCAATCAAAACGCTGATAAATACTGACATTGGATCGTTGCTCAAGCTCGCGCCAGGCTGCCTCAAGGTTGTTTATCGTATTATGGAACGACAACTCATAAGACCCTGATGGACCTGGTCCGGCTGTAGTTTTGCTGGCAACCAAAGTTACGGGTTCTGCTTTGCCAGCGTATTCATGCACGCCAAAGGTCCGTTTATGACTATTCGATAGAGCTGTGTTCATATTGATTTTCAATTCAATTAAATGTAATTCCTCTTTTCTAGCAATGAATTCTAAACAAAAGACCTCTATTGTATGGTTAAACAATCAAGAACTGTGTTGTCAAAACTATCAAAAATCGAGTCAAAACGTGCGAAATAAGGCAATAAAAACCCTGCTAAACCTGTTGTATTATTCCGGATTGCAGCGGTTATTCAGTTTCTGGACCAAAGGGGCCGGGTCCATTTTGATGCTTCATCATGTGCGCGATGGTTCTGTCTCGCATTTTGCACCAAATCAACATTTGCAAATTACGCCGGAATTTCTTGATCAGGTTTTGACAGCATTAAAAGAGCGTGGATATGAATTTGTATCGCTTGATAAAATCCACTCTCGTCTGGGCGAGAAAAACATTCATCGTTACCGTAAGATGATCGCTGTCACTCTTGATGACGGATACCGCGATAATCTT
>JAAENI010000700.1 GCA_024224595.1 Hyphomicrobiales bacterium | reverse complement strand
TGGTCGTCATACACCATTCTTTACAAACTATCGCCCACAGTTCTATTTCCGTACAACTGATGTGACGGGTGTTTGTTCTTTGCCAGAGGGAACTGAAATGGTAATGCCTGGTGACAATGTAGAGATGGAAGTTTCTCTGATTGCACCAATTGCCATGGAAGACCGTCTGCGTTTTGCGATCCGTGAAGGTGGCAGAACAGTGGGTTCAGGCATTGTAACCAAAATCATTGAATAATTCTAATTGACAGGGCGAGCAATAAGGTTCGCCCTGTCTTTTCATTCAACGCAAGCGCCGCAGGATTGCTGCTCTTCGTTTCAAGGAAACCAGACCATGAACGGCCAAAACATCCGCATTCGATTGAAAGCGTTTGATCATCGCATCCTTGATGCCTCAGCTAAAGAGATTGTCTCTACAGCAAAGCGTACTGGTGCACAGGTGAGAGGACCGGTTCCGCTTCCAACTCGTATTGAGAAGTATACCTTAAACCGTTCACCCCATGTAAATAAGAAGAGCCGCGAGCAGTTTGAAATGCGCACGCATAAACGCCTTCTGGATATTGTCGATCCTACTCCACAAACAGTCGATGCTCTGATGAAGCTTGATCTGTCTGCGGGTGTTGATGTCGAGATCAAGCTCTAGAATAATTGAGCAAGCTTTGAGGAATTGAACCAATGCGTTCAGGTGTAATTGCACAGAAAATGGGAATGACCCGCATCTTTACCGATGCTGGTTTACAAATTCCTGTCACTGTATTGAAACTGGATGGCCTGCAAGTGGTCGCCCAGCGTACGAAAGAAAAGAATGGCTATACCGCTGTTCAACTGGGCATTGGCCTCGCCAAGGTGAAGAATACCACCAAAGCGTTGCGTGGTCACTATGCTGTTGCAAAAGTTGAACCCAAGCGCAAAATGGCGGAATTTCGTGTATCTGAAGACAATATGATTGATGTGGGAGCAGAATTTTCTGCGGATCATTTTGTTGAGGGTCAAAAAGTTGATGTGACGGGCACATCGGTTGGTAAAGGTTTTGCAGGCGCTATGAAGCGCCATAATTTTGGCGGTCTTCGTGCTTCGCACGGTGTTTCAGTGTCTCACCGTTCGCATGGTTCAACCGGACAATGTCAAGATCCCGGTAAAGTTTTCAAGGGTAAGAGAATGGCTGGTCATATGGGTGCTACCCGTGTGACAACGCAAAATCTTGAAATTGTGGGCACGGATGCCGAGCGCGGACTAATTTTGATCAAAGGCGCGGTACCTGGTTCTAAAGGCGCCTGGATTTACGTCAAGGACGCGGTCAAGAAGGCTCGTCCGGATAATGTTCCAATGCCGGCTGGCTTGAAGGATAGTTCTGTTGCAGAGCCACAAGCAAGTGCAGAGGGAGCAGAATAATGGACCTCAAAGTTACGACATTAGCCGGCAAGGCATCAGGTAACGTTTCTGTTTCGGAATCAATTTTCGGGTTGGAACCTCGCCAGGACCTTATGGCCCGCATGGTTCGTTATCAGTTGGCTGCTCGTCGCAAGGGTACACATGCTGTTAAAAACCGCGCCGATATCAATGCCACCGGTAAGAAGATGTATAATCAAAAAGGTACCGGTAATGCGCGCCATTCCACGGCAAAAGCACCACAGTTTCGTGGTGGTGGACGGGCTTTTGGACCAACACCGCGTGATCATTCTTTCGCGATGCCAAAGAAAGTTCGAGCATTGGCATTGCGACACGCTCTTTCAACCAAGGCTGCCAGTGATGCATTGATTGTTGTCGATGATATCAAAGCGAAAGACGCTAAAACGGCCGCCCTTCGTGGTATGCTTTCCAAACTTGGTTTAACCAATGCGCTGGTGATTGGCGGCAGTGAATTGGACGAGAATTTTCGTCTGGCTGCGCGCAATATTCCTCATTTGGATGTTTTGCCGGTCCAGGGAATTAATGTTTATGACATCTTGCGCCGCAATACACTGGTTCTTTCCAAGTCGGCAGTAGAAGCACTTGAGGAGCGCCTCAAATGAGTAATATCAGTCATTATGATGTGATTGTTTCACCAGTCATCACCGAGAAATCAACTATGGCTTCCGAGCACAATCAGGTTGTTTTCAAGGTTGCAAAGAATGCTACAAAGCCCGAAATCAAAAAGGCGGTTGAAGGCCTTTTTGGTGTTAAGGTGAAAGCGGTTAATACTCTGGTTCGCAAGGGCAAGGTTAAACGCTTTCGAGGCATCGTCGGTAAGCAAAGTGATTTTAAAAAAGCGATTGTTACTTTGGTAGATGGCCAGTCAATCGATGTAACAACAGGCCTCTAAGGTCGATAAATACAAGTTTTAGGACATCCAAGGTTAATTACGATGGCACTTAAAAAGTTTAATCCAAGAACGCCCAGTCAACGACAGTTGGTGATTGTCGATCGTTCTGACCTGTGGAAAGGCAAGCCTGTCAAGACTCTGACTGAAGGCCTGTCTGGCAGTGGCGGGCGTAACAATGCTGGACGTATTACCGCACGACGTCGCGGTGGTGGGCACAAGCGCACCTATCGTATGGTTGATTTCAAACGCCGCAAATTTGGCGTTGAGGGCACCGTTGAGCGTATTGAGTATGACCCAAACCGTACTGCATTTATTGCGCTGATCAAATATAGCGATGGTGAATTGGCCTATATTCTGGCGCCTCAGCGTCTTGCTTCGGGTGATAAAATTATCGCTGATGTGAGTACTGATGTTAAACCCGGCAACGCAATGTTGTTGTCATCTGTTCCCATAGGCACAATCGTCCATAATATTGAGATGAAGCCGGAAAAGGGGGCCCAGATTGCACGTTCAGCTGGTACCTATGCTCAACTTGTTGGTCGTGATGGACCTTACGCGATATTGAGATTGAAGTCAGGTGAGCAGCGCCTTATCCATGGCAATTGTATGGCCTCGGTTGGCGCGGTGTCCAACCCGGACAATTCAAATACCAATAAAGGTAAAGCCGGTCGTAATCGCTGGTTGGGTAAACGTCCCAGTGTGCGAGGTGTTGCGATGAATCCGGTTGATCACCCTCATGGTGGTGGTGAAGGTCGTACATCAGGTGGCCGTCATCCCGTTTCACCCTGGGGTAAACCAACCAAAGGTAAGAAAACCCGTTCTAGCACGGTTTCTGATAAATTTATTATGCGTTCGCGCCATCAGCGCAAAAAGAAGAGGTAAGTGTTTATGACACGCTCAATTTGGAAAGGCCCGTTCGTTGATGGCTACCTGTTGAAAAAGGTAGAGAAACTTCGCGAAAGTGGCAGAAACGACATCATCAGGACCTGGAGCAGACGTTCAACGATCCTGCCACAGTTCGTTGGTGTGACATTTGGTGTTTATAATGGCCAGAAACATATTCCTGTTTCTGTGTCTGAGGACATGGTTGGTCACAAACTCGGTGAATTTTCTCCGACACGTAATTATTACGGCCATGGTGCTGATAAAAAAGCTAAGAGGAAGTAGAGATGGGCAAGGCAAAGCGTGAACGTACGCTAAAAGATAATGAGGCGAAGGCGGTCACCCGCACTATTCGCGTCAGCCCTCAGAAACTAAATGATGTTTGCATGCTTATTCGTGGCAAAAAGGTTGCCAGTGCTCTGGCTGACCTTCAGTTTTCCACTCGCCGGATTTCAGATACGGTAAAGAAAACGCTGGAATCTGCAATTGCCAATGCGGAAAACAATCATGATCTCGATGTGGACAGCCTGATTGTTGCTGAAGCCTATGTAGGCAAGTCAATCGTCATGAAGCGTTTTATGGTCCGTGGACGTGGTAAAGCCAGCCGAATATTGAAGCCATTTTCACATCTTACAATTGTTGTCCGCGAAGTTGAAGATAATGAAGAGGAGGCCGCATAATGGGTCAGAAAATTAACCCAATTGGTCTGCGTCTTGGTATTAACCGTACCTGGGATTCCAGATGGTATGCCAATAAACGTGAATTCGGTAATCTTTTGCATGAAGATTTGAAAATCCGTGAATATCTTGAAAAGAAACTAGCTGCAGCATCAATCGCAAAGATCGTAATCGAGCGTCCCCACAAAAAATGCCGGGTTACTGTTCATTCCGCACGTCCTGGTATCATTATTGGTAAAAAGGGTGCTGACATTGAAACTTTGCGCAAGAAACTTGCAACCATCACTTCCAGTGAAGTGCACATCAACATTGTTGAAGTTCGCAAACCTGAAATTGATGCAACAATAGTTGCTCAGTCTATCGCTCAGCAGCTGGAACGACGAATTGCATTTCGCCGGGCAATGAAACGCTCGGTACAGTCGGCAATGCGCCTGGGTGCTCTTGGTATTCGTATCAATTGTGGTGGTCGTCTTGGTGGCGCGGAAATTGCGCGGATGGAATGGTATCGTGAAGGCCGGGTGCCGTTGCATACACTTCGTGCGGATATCGATTATGGTACTGCATCTGCTGCAACTGCATATGGAATTTGCGGTGTTAAAGTCTGGATTTTCAAAGGAGAAATCCTGGAACATGATCCAATGGCTTCTGAGCGCCGTTCGATCGAGATACAAAATCAGGGTGGAAACCAGCAACGTCAACAACGTCGTCGCGGCTAACATTTTTGAATTTGCAAATTAGAACAATAGAGTTGAGGACCAGGAATCATGTTGCAGCCAAAGCGCACAAAATTCCGTAAGCAGCATAAAGGTCGCATTCATGGCGCTGCCAAGGGTGGTACTACGCTGACTTTTGGAACCTATGGCCTGAAAGCCCAGGAACCTGATCGCGTTAATGCACGCCAGATTGAGGCGGCAAGGCGAGCGATAACACGGCATATGAAACGTGCAGGAAGAGTGTGGATCCGCATTTTCCCAGATGTACCGGTTTCAAAAAAACCGACTGAAGTTCGAATGGGTAAAGGCAAGGGTTCCACAGAATATTGGGCGGCTCGGGTTAAGCCTGGACGCATCATGTTTGAGATTGACGGAGTAAGTGAAGAAATAGCGCGTGAGGCATTAAGACTGGGTGCACGCAAACTTTCTATTCGTACCCGTTTCATTCAGCGTATTGCTGATTAAAAAGTAAAGAAAACCTACGGAAAGGTTGAGGCGAT
>JAAENI010000699.1 GCA_024224595.1 Hyphomicrobiales bacterium | reverse complement strand
CTTATTTATGATCTGCGTATCGTACAGCAAGTCATTTCTTACCTTGCTCAAGATGTGCGCATGACAAAACATCGCCGCAACATTGCTAAATTTTTTGGCTTGTTTTTCGGCGCATTGTTTATAAGCGGCGTCGGACTAGAAACTTTTCTAACCGCCATGATGCTTTCATTTCTACAAGTGGAAGTCTTAGGCCATGTGGTAACAGGCGCAGTATTTGCACTTCTGGTGCCGATAGTCTTTGCCGCTGCTCACATCAAAATGCACAGCGATGGTGAATGGTTTATCAATGTGTGGCTGCGGTATTTGAGCAGCATTGGCATTTTTTTCTTCATCCTTGGCCTGGCTTTTACAGTGGGATTTTCCGTTTGGCTGGCGGCAGAAGATAACGCATCGGAACATTCGCAGGCACCATCGGGTGTCATTGGGGATCATTCCTTCACTTCCGGGACTGATACATCATCGGGCATTGCTGATTTTATAGCGCCTATCCCCAATTTTCTTTTGTTCCTGGGATTATCTCTGGCGATGATTGTGTCGCTCTATTTTGCAAGTTTTTGCCTCGGAAAAGTGATTGACGCCCTGACACTTCTTATCGAAGGGCCAGGCACTGGCAAGAAGACACGTCAGTTGATTGAGCGTGCACAGGACAGTCTAACCCGCCTGCGTCGGTTGCAAAAACACGAAAAGGTAGCGCGGCGTAAGCTACCGTTCGACAAGAAGCATACCTTTGCGCGTGAAGCTTCTCAATTGTGCCGCCGTGCGCTCATGAAGAAGTTGGATGTTGGCAAGCGTAATTTTGCTGCCGGACGCAAGAACAATCTGATGGATCAATTTGGCGACGACAAGCAGCGCGCGACCATTCCCGATCATTTCGAAACTTACGAAGAATTTGCCCGCCACATTGCGGATCAGACGGACGCGGTACGCGTTCCTTATCTGCTCAACGTTGTAACAGGTTTTTCACCAGAAGGAGATAAAAATGACCTTGTTTAAGAACTTAATGATTACGGTGGCGGGTACCGCCTTTTGGGGTGTTTCCGCCGTCAATGCGGCTTCTGCTGATGCCACAGAGCGCACGTTATTTGCGCCGGACATATCTGGTTCTTCAGTTTTCTTGGTTGAACAATATTTTGCCAATCAGGCAGCGGAATATGTTTACACCTATATTCGGGGGCTGAAACCGCCCCATGACTTGCGGATGATTTCTGTCGGCAATACGGGCATAGCCAATACACCGATTGATGTACGCGCAAAAATTACTAACCGTCGCGCTTCCAGCGCGAAACGCATTGCTCCGCAAATTGCCGGGCATTTTAAATCCTTACCTGTCTATACCAAGCGCGGGGTTTTGAAGGCTGATGGCATGACATCACTGACGGCATTCTTCAAGTCGTTAAAACCGATTTGTTCCAGCGGCAATACGCGGGTGATCGTTTTTACCGATGGTGTGCAATGGGATTCAAAAATAGATGGCCGCGATTTCATGGCCGGAAGGGTCAAATTGCCTAAGCCTACGGGTACACCGCTTACGGGTTGCCACGTTGAAATGCTTGGCGTGGGACAACTGAAAGTTTCGCAAAATTCTGACGGTTTGGCTGAATTGATTATCCCTCAATGGGAAGCATGGCTTGAAGAGGCAGGTGCGGAGTCTGTCCGTGTCGTCGGCAAGCTGTTCGCGTTCTAAGGGGCGTCATGGCGACTAAATTTAAGACGCTGCCTATTTCCCCGCGTGTGTTTGCAACAACTTTGGTGGCGGGCGGTATATCCGCCCACCTACATATCCGCCGCCTTGCCGATCAAAACGTCAGGACGGCGGCGAAACTGAAACAGGAAAATTAATCATGGATAACCAAACGTCCGAAAGCACCTCAATCTGGAATATCAATTTAAGGTTTCTGTATTCAGGGTTCATCATGGCACTTGGCTATGGCTACTGGCTGCTTTCGTCGAAGGAATGGTATGCCTTTGGCATCTTGGCCGTTATGTGTGGCATAGCCGGGGTCGCCTATTTTATTCAAACAATCTTTCTGCTCAGAAGCCGCATTCGCAATGACAGCAAGGTTAAGCAATATACCAAACAAGGCGAACGCCCCAAGGGTGACAAGCCCCCAGGCCGTGAAGACTTGGACAAGAAGGACATGCTCAGAAAAGGGATGTCCAAATGACTAAAGCTCCTGACATTAAAAACAAGAACATGAAGCCTGTCAAAAAACAGGCTGCGCAAACACCCGGCGAAAAACAACCGCTTAAGTGTCTGGGGATTTCACCGGAAGGTAAGTCACTTTTTAACTCGGATACCGAAATTGTATCCTACGTCAGCGCAAAAGCCTGGAGCGGCAGAACGTCATCTGTTGCAGTACCCAACATGATCTCTGGCATCAAAGGCAGCACGCCTGACGGTATTGCAGGTATTTACTGCAGAGTCAGTCGGAGACCTAGCGTGATTGATGACCTCGGTGTCACAGAATCCGATTCAGGCGGTGTTGAAATCGACAAGACGCGCAATCACTTTTTTCGTCAAACTGCACGGCGGTTACGTAAATGAGTTGGCCGTTTGGAAAACCCAAGAAAGTTGTTCGGGCACAAGAGAAGGTTGAAGCTGTCGACAATGAAGGGCGGCGTATTCTGGGATTCTTTGGAGACGGCACGGCCATCCTCGAACCGAACAGCACCGCATCTTCAATTACCTATGCGGCTGCCGGGGGCGGTAAGACGACTGCCATAGCTGTGCCAACGGTACTGGCGCTGCTATCCGACACAAGTCGCGGTATTGTCATTAATGACGTCAAAAGCGAAATCGCCATGCAGATTGGCGAGTTATGTATTAAATATGGCAGGAAGTTCGCTGTCATTGACCCATTTCATGTGTTGGGGAAAGACTGTCCCTATCGCATATTTGTCAACCCGATTTCTCCGATTATCGAAGCGGCCAAGAGGAAAGACACAGCGCTTCCATTCTATATAGAAAGCTTTGTGAACACGCTAAGCCCTGAACCCAAAGGATCAGAAGGCGGCAGCGATAAAAACTTTTTCTGGACAGAAGCCGGTCGCAACTACAAAGCAACTGCGCTGCGAAAGCTCGTTGATTATCCTGATCTAGCAACACCGGGTAGCTTAAGTGATTTAGTTGGCAATCCCAAACAGTTTACCGCGTGTATGAAGCTACTGGCAGAAGACAGCGACATGCCGCTTAGTGGTCGCGCCGCCCAAATTCTTGAAACCCGGCAACATAATCCTGAACTATATGCGCAACACGTTACGCGGGCACAGTCTTCACTGAAGATATTTTCAGAGGGCCCGCTTCATGCCTCCGGTCAGGATGCTGACTTCACCCATGAAGAACTTCTGCGCGATAACTGGATTGTCTGCATCATTAGTCCTGCTCAACATCTTGAAGCGCTCGGCTCTTGGTATGCCAGCCACTTCAATTCTTTCATAGATATGCAGATGACGGGGCGTGTCGGCAGAACCGATTACCTCATCGACGAAGCATGCGCCGGGCCATTCGAGTCAATTTTAAAACGTATCATTTTGATGCGTGGATATGGCGGGCGGCTCCACATAATAACCCAGTCCCGCAAAGATGTGGTTCGAAGATACGGCGAGGAATTGACCATCATTTTGGAAGAGAACAGCCTCATAAAGCACTATTTGAAAGTAACACAGTTCGAGGAAGCGAAACGCTTGTCTGAAGCCATCGGGGAATCTCTGATGGTCCAGGAAGGGTTGAATGTCGATCAAAAAGACTCTTCGAAAATGGGTGCGAATTATGGCCTTGGCCGCCAAAAGCATTGGTCAGCTTCTGAACTCATGGCGCTCGATGATAGATATCAAATCCTGCATGTCGCCGGGGTCGGATACATCCCTTGCCTCAAGCCCTATCAGAATTTCATTGGCCCTTATTGCCATGAACTCGGCTTCAACGAATTCGAGGGCGGCATTTTGCCTCCCGATCCCAAAATCACTCTCGTTACACCGGAGGTCATCTGATGATGAAACAAGCTTTTCGCGCGCGTTATTTTTTAATGTGGTTGTGGGTCATCGTGCCGATTGCCGTTTTTCTATTTTACCTGATTTTCGGCCTTCCGCACGTAATCTGGTCTTACCGCTTCCGTGATAATGGAGACCGCTACAACCCATTTGCGGAGCGTTATTATACCGATTGCACTTTCATTGGGCCATACGGTGAATTTACACGCTATGCCACCAACGGCAAATGCGAATGGTTCCGCTTTTTCAAGGAGCAGAATCAATGAGCCTTGATGCAACCGAAAGATTGAATGCTACCTTTGATCTGGCAACCCTGCGCCATGAGGCCAAGATGTTGCAACAGAAGCGGCAGGCAGAACAGCAAGCAAACGGTGGCGATCATGATCCGTCACCGCAGGAAAGCGAATGGCGCAAATTGCGGGAGATCAAAGAGTCCCACGATCTGGCGCGTGAAGACCTTGAAGAACATTATCGCGATACGATGGATCAGCGCATGGAAATTGCACGTGCCGAAGTTCAAAAAACGCTCACCGTTATCAATCACCAGCCGCGCCCGCCGCATGAACTAGGCGCGGTTCGGTCAGCTCAATTTAATAACGAACTGATTGAACGTCGCGCCGAAAAACTGGTTGAGCGTGATTTACAGCGCGACATGTTGAAAATCGACCTCTCCGAAACACAAGAGCTGAGGCGGCATTTAGAAGGCCCGCTCGCCTCCGAATATGCGCAATACCGTGAAGGCCAATCCTACGATACGGATCGTGCCCGTGAGCAAGACAGGCGAGAAGATTCCGCTCAAGCACAATCTCAAAATCCATCCCAAAATCGATCTTTGGCCCAATCCTTTCAACCGGCACGATGAGGAGTGTGGCATGAACATACCGCTGACAACTGAATTGGAACTGGAGTTTTTATGCAAGGAAGCCCGCGCGTTGAAGCGCGTTTCCGAATGGGAAAAGGGCCTTGAGATTCAAGCCAGGTTTGACAAACAGCGCAAACGTCAGACCCGTTTATTTAATCGCGATAAAGATGAGCGCATTGAAATGGCGGCTCAAGGTATTGCTAAACAAAAAGGCTTCATCCTCGACAATCTGAAAAAGCGCCGTGATCCGCGCGGTAAGCATCTCGTAAATCAGTTTGAACGTTACGCTGAGCGTTTGGCAATGAAGGATCACAGGCGGCGGGTTCATCACATCAATCTGAATGAAGTCAAAGAGCTAAGTGTCCTAATTGAGACCTCCCAAAAGCGTGACAGTGAGGAACGCGAAAACACGCAAGCACTGGAGACGCTCCAACTTCCCAAACTCCTCACCGATGATCGGAGTAATCCGTCCAGGAAGAATTTTAATCCTAAACACTAACATAACCAAAGGAGTCACATCACCTAACATTATGAAAAATATAAAGTTTTTCTTGAAATCTACAGGAATATATGTCTAGTATGTTCTCTTTTTGTTCTGGCTCATCATTGAGCCCAAGCATCAAAATGAAGTGCAGAAACAAAGAGAAACTTTAATGAATAACCACCCCCCAAAAACAGGAGAAAGTAAAAATGACAAATGAAACCAACGACCCAAAAACACTTGCAGCCCGTGATAGCTTTCACGGGAGCGCAATGACCGTAGCGCGGTTTGAGATGACCGATGGAATGGCACGCATGTTAGAGCGTGAAATCCAGAAATCCGGTTCGTTTTATAATCTTCGAATTGATCTGACGACAGCACTTGTCCGCAATGAAAACATTGAACCGGCACAAGCCGAGTCCATGATTGCCGATATTTTTAAAGCCCGTGCCGGTGTCACCATGAAACAAATGCGCGATGGACTGGAAGCACAGGAAAAGAAAATCGCGGATACAATCCACGATCAGGCCTTAGAACAGGCCTATCAATCCTTGCAGTTGATTGAGACCGGCCCGACCATGCCGCGTTATCGTGCCACGGACATCACAGCCATAGTATTGGCACAGGAAAACAACATTACCGAAACTGCCGCAAAAAAGTTCATGGCTGAGACATATGAGAAGGTTGAAGGCAAAGACTTCTATGAAGCTGGGAAAGAAGCTGAGGATACCTATCACAAGCCTGTCCGCGAAGCTGAAATAGCTGCTCGCAGGCGGAATTCTCACGAACAGAAAATGCAGCAATACCAACCCTCACGGTAAGGATGATGGCAGTATCATTTCAAAAAAATCCCTGCTTCGGCTCTTTTGAAGAGCCGGAGCAGCAATGACGGAGACACAACAACAGAAAAGAAGCAAAATGAACAAACCTGAAATACCCCCACCAAAGCCAGACAGCGGTACAGAGTTTAATGCCGCTACCCACAGAGTTCAATTCAATGTCGAAGAATGGCTGCCATATTTCGATGATATGGATTTAACCTTGGAGCAAAAAGTAGAATTTATCGAAACCCTTCGAAATATAATTACTGCCTTTGTTGAACTTGGCCTCGGCATGAATTCACTTCAGTTGGCTTGTGGAGAAGATTTCAATCTCCCGGCATTTTTGCAAGCAGTTATGTTACACTCGGAAAATACCGAAAACAACAAAGTTAAAGAGGAGAACATGCCATGACCGCCAGTTCAACCGATGCTCAAAAGGCTGTCATATTCTGTCGAGGGTCCGATCCAAAACAAGAAAAAGAAGGCCACGGCCTGGATTCACAGGAATTGCGATGCCGCCAACATGCGGCACAAAATGGATATGACATAGTTGCAATATTCCCTGATGTAATTACAGGCGAGGGCGACTTTATGAAACGTCCGGGCATGGCGGCTTTATTGACCTTCCTTGATGCTCATCCGCATGAGAATTTCGTTGTTATCTTCGACGACTTGAAACGATATGCACGCGATGTAGAATTTCACTTGAAACTTCGCCGTGAAATGCTTGCACGCGGGGCAATCCGCGAGTGCCTTAACTTCGATTTCCGTGATTCCCCTGAGGGCAAGCTTCATGAAACAATTGTGGCCGCCACAGGGGCATATGAGCGCGAAAGCAATGGTCGGCAGGTTTCACAAAAAATGAAAGCCCGGCTAGAAAGCGGGTATTGGGTAATGCGTAATCCTCCCGGTTATCACTACGAAGAAATCGAGGAACACGGCAAGCTCCTGATCCGCACAGAACCCGTCGCCAGCATTATTTCAGAAATGTTGGAGGGATATGCGTCCGGTAGGTTTGAAACGCTGAGTGAAGCAGTCCGTTTTTTGGAAAGACAACCGGATTATCCAAAAACACCCAAAGGCACTGTACGAATAGAACAGGTCGCGCATATTCTTGAAAACCCAATCTATGCTGGAATCTTATGCCATGAACCATGGGGTGTGAAAAACATTACCGGCAAGCACGAGGCGTTGATTTCTGTTGAAACATTCCACCGGATAAAAGACCGCCGCGAACAAAAGGCTAAAACGTCTGCACGCAAGAATATAGGTAATGATTTTGTGTTGAGGGGATTTATAACCTGCGGCGATTGCGGTGCGCCGCTCCGATCATCATGGCCAAAGGGCAGGTCTAAAAACTACCCCTACTACCTTTGCCAAACGAAAGGATGCGACAGCTACGGCAAGTCTATTGCTCGTGATAAAGTGGAGGGTGAGGTTGGTGAAATTATCAAGTTTTTGCAGCCAACCCGCAATTTGACCGCACTCGTAAAAGATATGTTCAGAACCATATGGGATCAGCAACAAGAGCAAGTGAAAGACATTGTGCAATTTTATAAGAGAAAGATTCAAACTACCGATCAGAAAATCGGAAAATTGCTTGAACGGATTGTTGAATCGTCAAATGATTTGGTTATCCAGGCTTATGAAGGCAAGATTGAAAAGCTGGAAAATGACAAATTGAGATATCAGCGTGAAATGCTTCAAATTAAGAAACCACGTGCATCCTATAGCGAATGCCTAGAACCGGCTCTGCAATTTATCACAAGCCCTTGGAAACTATGGGTTTCTGGCGATATTACCTTACGTAGAATTGTGCTCAAACTTGCTTTTGCTGATCGCTTGGCATACCACCGTTTTGAGGGTGCTAGAACCGCTAATTTTGCCTTACCTTTCAAGGCTTTACAGGGATATAAAAACAGTGAAATACAGAATGGTGGGCGTAACTGGGATTGAACCAGTGACCCCTTCGATGTCAACGAAGTGCTCTCCCGCTGAGCTATACGCCCGTTGCAGAGCCTTTGATCAGGCTCATCCAACAACACGCGATACACCATGAAATAATAGTCGCGT
>JAAENI010000698.1 GCA_024224595.1 Hyphomicrobiales bacterium | reverse complement strand
GATTTTTGGATCACGTATCGCCCCCAAGCGCGGCACCATCGATCAAGCTTTGCTTGTCGAATTGAACCGCGTCGGGGTGAATCTCAACCAGATTGCCCACAAGGTAAATGCGGGGCGGAGCCTTCCACCTGATTTTCCTGATGTTCTGGCCGAGGTTCGGGCGGCAGTCAGGAAGGTGCTTTCGCATGGTTCCTGACATTGCCAAAAAAGGCCACAGCTTTGATGGTGCCCTTGCCTATTATCTTCATGATAAAGGCTCAAATACAGCCGAGCGTGTGGCATGGACGGAAACCCGCAATCTTATGACCGATGACCCGCAAGCGGCCAAACGGATCATGATTGCCACAGCGTTGCAATCTGATGAATTGAAGAAGCAGGCAGGCATAAAATCGTCAGGTAGAAAATCCAACCAACACGTTTATGCCTACGCTTTGTCATGGCATCCCGACGAGGCGGGAACACTCGACAAAGCCCAAATGATGGCAGCTGTAGAAAGCTCCCTGAAGGAACTTCAGGCGGATCATCTGCAAGCTGTTGTTGTCTGTCACACCGATCAAAAGCACCCGCATGTGCATGTGATTTTGAATCGCGTTGATTCCTATGACGGCAAAATGCACCCGTTCAAAAATGACCGTTTGCAATTGTCCGATTGGGCAAACCAATACGAGCGCGACCGTGGCGAAATTCTCACCCCTGCCCGTGAAGAAAAACGACAGGAGCGTGAACAGCACAAGGACAAAAAAGCTCGTCAGGATTACGCCAAGCGCAAACGTGATGAAGCCTTTGCCCGTCCTAAAGATGATTTATCACCCGCCGCCATGTTGAAGGACTTGAGCGCCGCGCAGAAAGATCGCCACCGTCAAGAGTGGAGCGATATTTCTGCCAAGAACAAGGCCAAGCGGAACGCGATCTATGATGAATACCGCAAACGGATTCGGGATGCTGCCGCCCTCCACAAGCAGGAGGTAAAACCCTTCTGGCGCGATCACTTCAAAAATGAACGGGATCGAAAGAAGGGTTTTGATGATCGGGAAACAAATATCATTGGTGTTGTTCAAAATGCCATGTCTGCAACTGCCTATGAACACATGCAGGGTGAATTAGATGGTAGAGGGAAACTATCGGCCACTTTCTCCAATGTGCTGTCATCACAAAAACGCCGCACCATTTTTGAGCGCCGCCTTGATCTCGACAGGCGAGCTTTAGGGGCTGAATTAAAGGCCGTTCTTGATGATGAAATTCAATCCATACAGGCACAGAGAAAAGATGCTTTGAAAGATCAACGCGCCGCCTTCGATCAATCTCGTTGCGAGTTGATCGAACGGCAAGATGCAGAATGGCAGAAGGTACGTGAAGCATGGAAACAGCTTCGTGGCCGATCATATCGACGCTATCAGAGGAGTGCAGATCCCGTGAAAAAGGATTTCGACAACAGCCGCCGCCCAGATCCCGCAAAACCAAAACCACAGCCGACCAGAAAGGCGACGGTTTCAACGCCATCACCAGCACCGTCACCAACTGGCGAAGTGCCCCGCTCGACGGCCAAACAGCAGACTGTCCCGAAATCCAAAGACTGGTCAAAATCATCCACCCTCACAGCGGGGCAAGGAATTACCAGAGCCAAGCCTGTCAAAAAGGATTGGGAAAAAACGGGTGCATCAGCGGCGAAAGTTGAAAAGCCCAAGGATTGGGGCAAGAAGGTTGAACGAAAGGGTGAGGTCAAGAAAGCCCCTACCCCGCGCCGTGATCTTGATCGGTCAAGATAGGTGGCGTTTAACCATCACGCAAGCCTTTTTGGGACAGAGCAAAGGCAAATTGCTGAAAGAATGTGGAGATGAAAACTAATTTTTGCCCAAAAATTAATTCAGAACTTTCTAAATAATAATGGGAGGAAGAAATGTCAGACACATTTGAATTCACTGTTCCAGCAGGAAAGCAAGTTTTTTGCACTTCAAAAAGTTTAAAGAGAACAAATTATAACTTCAGATGGCCTCAAAAAGAGTTCATTCCAAATACAACCTTACATCATGATGCAGATGGGAATGTCAGTCTTCAAATACCCAGCTACCCAGATGAGAAAACTTGGGTTTTGTATGGTAGTCATAGACCTGGTGTTAGTTGGGCTGGTATGAATACGATTTCTGCTACACCATCTGATAATGGCGATAATTGGCACTTTGAGTTTTGGATCAATGGTCCAACAGGGCCAGCAGACTTAGAAGTTTTTGCCGAAATTAAATAAATTAGGGTGTATCCCGTTAGAAGGCGAAATAGTCATCGTGATTGTCAGTTGTGACAATTCCAGTAATGGCCATCATTTGAAATCCTTGCTGGTGAGTGTTTCGCCTTCTAAATGATATTCAGTTCTTTGAGTTTGGCGTAGAGATATGTGGCCTCTCCCGCCAACCCCGATTTCTCAGCCAGCTTTGCGCCTTCACTTTGGGTCAATGAAAGCGTGACTTTGTAGCTTCGTTTTTCCGCTTTGGCCTTTGGTGGCCGTCCTGCCCCCTGCCCTTTGGTGGGATTTGTTGTGGTGTGAACGTCAGCTACGGGTGACGTATTGTTTGAAGGCAAAATGACGGGCTTTTTTGTTGCGCCTTTCAGAGCAGATAAATCATTCTTACTTGGCATATTTTCCCCCGTCGATGAGTTTATATATCTCGTCAAATTGGCTTGCTACTTCCCTGTATGTGTATGCGGCCAGTGGCTCGCTATCCATGATTTGGCGGATAGATTGTTCTTTTTCAAAAATGGCATCAAACGCCTTTGAAAATTTTAGCGGCAACACAGGCACCTCAAAATCGATGCTAGAAGTTACCGCCTCGGCTACGTTTTGAAAGTCCCTGCTCTTTCGCCAATCGCCAGTGAAACGCTCGCCGCTTTGTTTTTGCAATTTTGTTGCGACGACCAAGATTGACTGCGTGAATTTTGAAATCTCATGGATCGTTCCTATTCCGCTATTGAGGGATTTCACTTCATTGAAAATAGGCACAATCACCAAATCGGATTGAGCGACGGCACTTGTGATGCTGTTTGAATGTTCGGAAATTGCCCCCGCCAGATCAAAAACAATATCAATGCCATCTGGCACTTCTGGAAAAGATTCGGTCAGATCAACAGCCAGTAGGCGGTTGTCTGGAATGAAGCTATCAAAGACATGGAACTTTTCATTCGTGCCAATCGCATATTCCCGATCAAGCGCGATGTTCGTCGCTATCGGTGTTTTGCCTGCCGATCCCTTGGCACTGTATATCGTGATTTTCATTTAGATACTTTCGATAGAATCAATACCATTAAAGGTATCAAAAATATCGAAATAATCAATAATTTTTATATAAATAATAATTTCGATATTATCGAAATTATCTAGCCTGTCCATGCTTGCCGACATACCATTTCACATAGCCTATGAATGACCCATCAGGGTTATCAGGAAGGGCTTTCTTCGCTTGCAACATGCTACGCCATTCACTTTCAAGAAAATGGACATCCCAGCCACCATTGAACTTTTTGGCGACTTCTATCGTTGTGCCTTTCAGAAACACCTTATCAATCGCATCTGGTGTTTCTGCTTCGGAGTAAATCTCTGTGAAAGCACCGCGTGGCCTGATCTTGATAAGGTTGCCATGTAGTTCAAACGAATAATCGGGGATGTGCTGGTGTGTGGTATTGTCGTCAATGATGGCCTTCATCATCCGTTTGAATTCAGCCTGTGTAGATGACGATCCTGTCAAGCTATGGAGCGTTTCTAGGCGCAAATGCCAATAGGTGTTCTGTCCGCACATCTTACGGGCAACTTCATACAGGCGGCGCTCCAGTGGCTTTCTCAGCCTGAAATAATCCCGTGAAATTGTTAGCAGGTCTTTGCCTTTTTCATTGATCGCATTGAACACCCAGTCAGAAAGGGTGATTTCAATCGCCTGCATTCGCCCGTCACGGGTTTCCTTGATCGTTTTGGCATTGTCGATAAAGCTGAAGACTTCCCACTGCTCTTTGCCGCCCGTGGTAATGTTGGTTTCCACCTGCGTTCCTTGCAAACGCCGTAGGGCGTTTCTGAACAGGTCATAACCCTTCTTGTTCGTAGCTCTATTCGTCGTTTTAAGCAGGTCGTGAGCGTTGAAGCGTAAAGTGCGCTTTATCTCTCTGCCTTCGTTCAGTGCGGCCATACACTGCGATATACAATAAATCAGGACATCCCGATCATGTACCGTCGCTAGGCCAAAAGGGGAGGGTTGAAGCTTCAACCAGTTATCACCGCGCCGAAATTCACGCGGGTTCATATCTGGCTTTGTGGATAGCGTGAAAAGCGGGTTTTCCATCGACGCAATGTCGGATTTTGGTGCGGCATCAAAAATATCACAGACGAAAAAGTCAGGTTCTGGATGCCTGTCAGGGAGTAGGGGACTACGTTCTGCTTTTTCGATATTATTGGCCATGCTCTCGATTCGGAACTTTACACATAATCCACTATTCGGAACTTCACACATGCAGTCAACAGGATTCGGAACTTCACACATTATGGAATTGGGATAAATGCTCCGTTCTGGCTTTCTCAGATTCGGAACTTCACACATAGAGATTCGGAACTTCACACATAGAGATTCGGAACTTCACACATAGAGCGGCGTAAAATATTCCTATTTCTTGTATTAAAACAAAAGCTTATTAATTTTCCAGAATCTGCAAACACGATTCAAAACACTAATTAAAACACATAGGCTCTCCGCTACGCTTCAAGCCCAAAAGGAATCCTCCCAAAAGGTTGGATACTCAAAAGGGGTTTGGCCTATATGGTTCGCCTACGCTCACACGGCCAAACACTCTATTTTATTGGTTCGTTGCTCTGCAACTCGCCAAAGCAGTGGGAAATTTCTCCAACTTCACGCCGTTTCTTAGTCCTATCAAAACATAGAACCTGAACGGCACAAGGACGCT
>JAAENI010000697.1 GCA_024224595.1 Hyphomicrobiales bacterium | reverse complement strand
TATCTGCGGTTTGATTTTGGTGAAAGCTTCTATCGCGATACAACAGTGATCAACCTGATCAAAGAAAAAATGCCGGTGTCGATATCGCTGGGTATCTGGATATTATTATTATCGTACGGCATCTCAATACCACTGGGTATCAAAAAAGCGGTGGAGGATGGATCAATATTCGATATCTGGACCAGCGGAATTATTGTCGTAGCCTATGCGGTTCCGGGGTTCTTGTTTGCCATTATGCTGATTGTATTCTTTGCTGGTGGCTCATTCTATGATTTTTTCCCTTTAAAGGGGTTGGTATCAGATAATTTTTCGCAAATGACGTTGCCGGAAAAAATTCTTGATTATTTTTGGCACCTGACACTTCCCCTGATATCTCTGGCGCTGGCAGCCTTTGCCACAACCAGTTTGCTTACAAAAAATTCTTTTCTCGATGAAATTCGCAAGCAATATGTTCAAACAGCTCGCGCAAAAGGCTTGAATGAGCGCCAGGTGTTGTACGGCCATGTATTTCGAAATGCCATGCTGATCATAATTGCGGGGTTTCCCGGTGCTTTCATCACGGCGTTTTTTACTGGTGCACTGCTGATAGAAACCATATTTTCTTTAGACGGATTGGGTTGGCTCAGTTTTCGAAGTATTTTTGATCGCGATTATCCTGTTGTCTTTGCTACACTTTATGTATTTTCATTGATGGGACTGATCATTTCGCTGGTTTCCGACCTCCTTTATACCTGGATTGATCCGCGTATTGATTTTGAATCGCGGGATGTATGATGGCTAATCAAGACACGAATTTGAAGAACGGTAAACCTCAAAGAGGCAACCGATTTGCTCTGTCACCGATCAATCAGCGGCGTAAGGCAAATTTCAAGAAAAATCGCCGTGGTTATTGGGCAATGTGGATATTCATGGTGCTGTTTCTGGTGACACTGGCCGCAGAATTTTTGGCTAATGACAGGCCAATCGTCGCATCAATTGATGGAAAAACACTTTATCCTATCTTTATCGACTATGAAGAAAATGACATCCTTGAAGAAGACCCTTTCAATTTGCCGGTGACCGATTTCAGAGCTCCACATATTGAAGAAGCATTTCGAGTAAAGCAGGGCTGGATGATCTGGCCACCGATCCGTTATTCTTACCGAACCATCAACAAACAATTGCCGGAACCTGCACCTGCAAAACCGTTCTGGCTTTATGACATTGATGAACGCTGCAACGCCTATCTATCCGGTGTTAATGACATTGGCTGCAACATCGGTAACTGGAATTGGCTGGGAACCGACGATCAGGGACGTGATGTTCTTGCCCGAATAATTTATGGATTTAGAATTTCCATTCTTTTTGGTCTGATACTGACGTTGGCGTCCGCGGTCATAGGCGTATCTGCCGGTGCCATACAAGGCTATTTCGGTGGCTGGGTTGATTTGATATTTCAACGGATCATTGAAATCTGGTCTGCCATGCCACTTTTGTATTTACTGCTTATTGTCGCCTCAATACTGGAGCCCGGATTTTGGATATTACTAGGAATTATGCTAATGTTCTCATGGGTATCGTTTGTTGGCGTAGTGAGGGCTGAGTTCTATCGGGCTCGCAATCTGGAATATGTTAAAGCGGCACGGGCACTGGGTGTTGGCAATATAACGATCATGTTGCGTCACATGCTGCCTAATGCAATGGTGGCAACACTGACCTTTCTGCCATTCATATTAAGTGGCTCGATTACTACATTAACATCACTGGATTTTCTAGGATTTGGGTTACCACCCGGATCGGCTTCCCTTGGTGAATTGTTGCAACAAGGGAAAAACAATCTGGAATCGCCCTGGCTTGGTATTTCAGGATTCATTGTCATTTCCCTGATGTTGTCACTGCTAGTTTTTATTGGCGAAGCAACGCGTGATGCTTTTGATCCACGCAAGACATTTGAGTGAGGGTCAATGATAAAAAAAGACGAACCAATTCTGGTCATTGATGATCTCTCAGTATCCTTTCGACAAGGCGCTGAAGTCAATCTGGCCGTTGATCGTGTATCACTGTCCATCAACAAAGGTGAAACGGTCGCCCTTGTTGGTGAGTCAGGATCGGGCAAATCTGTTACTGCACTTTCAATACTCAAATTGCTGCCTTATCCAGCAGCCAGCCATCCATCGGGTACCATCCAGTATAAAGGCGAAGACCTGCTTGACGGGGATGAGCGAGATCTCCAGCGGGTGCGTGGTTATGATATCACGATGATCTTTCAGGAACCGATGACATCGTTAAACCCGTTGCATACGGTTGAACGACAGATCAATCAGATTTTGATGTTGCATCAGGGAATGCATCAGGCTGAAGCCCGCTTAAAAACAATCGATTTACTGCGGCAAGTAGGAATCAAGAATGCTCAATCCCGTTTGAATGCCTATCCCCATCAATTGTCTGGTGGTCAAAGGCAGCGGGTGATGATTGCCATGGCATTGGCCAATGAACCTGAACTGCTGATTGCTGACGAGCCCACAACCGCGCTTGACGTCACCATTCAGGCTCAAATTCTGGAATTACTCAAAACCCTTCAGGCCAAACACGGATTGGCAATGCTGTTCATCACGCATAATCTGGGTATTGTGCGCAAAATTGCTGACCGAACTTGCGTCATGCAACATGGAAAAATAGTCGAGCACGGTCCAACTGCAGAGGTTTTCGAGAACCCAATTCATGAATATACCCGTCACCTGCTTTCATCCGAACCCTCAGGCAAACCACCCATGAACAATGAGCAAGCGCCGATCATCATGGAAGGCAGCGATATCCGTGTCTGGTTTCCAATTAAGAAAGGATTCTTTCGCAAAACGGTCGATCATGTCAAGGCGGTGGATGGCATTGATGTGGTTTTGCGCGAAGGACAGACACTTGGAGTTGTTGGTGAATCAGGTTCTGGAAAAACCACACTGGGTTTTGCCATGACGCGTCTGATTTCTTCCCAAGGCAAAGTTTCTTTTATCGGACGCGATATTTCGCAGTACTCATTTGGAAAAATGAAGCCGCTGAGGGAAGAAATGCAAGTTGTATTTCAAGACCCTTACGGGTCGCTATCACCACGTATGTCAATCGGTGAGATCGTTGGAGAGGGCTTGCTGATTCATATGCCTAAATTGTCCTACAAAGAACGTGATCAAAAAGTATCTCAGGCTCTGATTGAAACCGGACTGGATTCAGAAACCCGTCATCGCTATCCGCACGAATTTTCCGGCGGACAACGACAACGTGTTGCAATTGCTAGAGCTTTGGTTTTGGAACCGAAATTCATCATGCTTGATGAGCCGACTTCGGCACTGGATATGAGTGTCCAGGCTCAAGTAGTGGATTTGTTACGCGAATTACAAAAGCAACATAAACTCACCTATATGTTTATTAGTCATGATTTGAAAGTTGTGCGGGCGCTGGCCAATGAGGTATTGGTAATGCGCAATGGCCAGGTGGTTGAACAGGGTAAGGCCGCTAGGATTTTTGATAATCCGGGAACAGATTATACCAAATCGCTGATGGCAGCTGCTTTCGATCTTGAAGCTGTTTAAGTATCCGAAAAACTATCCTGATCAGGAATTGTATTGAAATGCGAGCCCGGTTGAAGGAGATTTGCAACAAATGAAAAGTGGCTTGCTAATTGATGTTAAATTCGACGGGTACGGAAAATACCAGTCTTTCCAAAAACAAATGCCGGATCGTCGGATTATCAACTGGAGTGATGAAAAAAACCGACCTTCCGACCTCAGCAATATCAATTATGCAATAGGCTGGCATCCTGATAAGGGATTATTTGCCAGCATGCCCGACCTGAAAGTAATGTTTTCAATCGGTGCGGGTGTTGACCATATGCTGCAAGACCCCACTCTGCCTGATTTGCCGCTTGTGCGTTTTGTTGATGCCAGTCTGACCAGCCGCATGAGTGAGTGGATTTGTCTTCAATGTCTTTTACACCTGCGCCAGCAACCTTCTTATGACCGCCTTCAGGCACAAAGAATCTGGCGCGAGCTTCCGCAACCGGATGCATCTGATTTGCGTGTAGGGATTATGGGGATGGGTGTTTTGGGACAGGATGCAGCCAGCAAACTGATTGCACTGGGGTTTCAGGTGAATGGCTGGAGCCGTACGCGTAAAGATTTGGCAGCCGTAAATTGTTTTGAAGGCTCTGAACTTGATGCCTTCCTTGCACAAACCGATATACTGGTTGGATTATTGCCATTTACACAAGAAACTTCTGGTATATTCAATTCTGAATTGTTCACCAGGCTTTCTCAATCATCTGCGCTTGGTGGTCCAATTTTCATCAATGCCGGCAGAGGTAAAAGTCAGTTGGAAAGTGATGTTGTCCTGGCGCTACAAAGCGGTGCATTGAGGGGCGTTTCCCTTGATGTCTTTGAAGAAGAACCACTTTCAAGAGAAAGCCTGCTTTGGAATATGGATAATGTCATCATCACTCCGCATGTCGCTTCGGTCTCAGACATTGACGCACTTGCTTTACATATCGGCAATCAGATTGAACGCTTTGAATCAGGATTGAAGCTACAGTGTCTGGTTGACAAACGAGCAGGTTATTGAATGTTGCTTCAAGGTCGACGATAGCCAATTGGACTTTCATAGAGATAAGCAATTCTCTCGATTGCCTGATGCAATGGTTCTGATGCGACATTCATCGTGTGGCCTGAGGAATGGATGATGTAGGGGGTATTATCGATAGCACCCTGATATATGCCAACATGGCCTCGCCAGAAAATTAGATCACCGCGTTTCAGGTTCCGATAATTTTCCCCTGCATCAATCTCCACTCCAATTGTTGCCGCTTGCATGTCGGAATCACGCAACACTTGTGTGCCACACATGCGCATCGACAATTGTACCAGACTAGAACAGTCAATTCCAAACGCTGACGACCCGCCCCACAGATAGGGGGTGTTGACCAGCAATTCACAGATTTTGACATAATCTGATTGAAAGTTATCGATCTCAATCAGATGTTTTTCAATCAATGCTCCCTTGCCCGCAAGCATTGCATATTTTGTGCCTCGTACCTCCTGATAGGAATGAATTGTCACTCGGCTACCCATCGAAAGTGAATACATTGGCGGATTACGTAACTCGGCTTTTGGGTAACAAAATGTCGTTGGTGCACTGACTATATGAGTGGGCTTGTTTTCATTAATGGCGGTTGCAGTTGGTTGGTTGAATTCGGTTTCCAATGAAATTGCACACGATGCAACATAACCTACATAACCATCGAAGCGTGATTGAATCCATTTTAGTTCATTAATATCCTCAAATACCCAAACCGTTTCTCCCTGTAAAAACTGATGGATATTATCGCCATCAGTATTGATGGTTCCTTTGAGGTTAACGACTGGCTCGCACACAACTCCGGGTTTACCCGAAGCATAATGTAAGGCATTGAAATCTGATTTAAGTCGGATATCCGCGAGATCAGATCGTATTGCGTTTAACCTTGGATCCAGAGGATCCAGGACAGGTAGGCTTGACGATGTTTTGCTGTTGTCTTTTACTTTCACAATCGCAACTCTCCAGCCGAAGTTGAGATAATTTCAGCCAGTTTCTCTAGATAGAGTGAACCGTCAACTGTGCGTTGAATAATAACATTTCGACGATCACTAGGGTCACGTTTTCTGGTCACCAGTTTCATCATACCCATCGTATCCAGTGCCCGGGTAATCACTGGTTTTGTGACGTTCAAAGTCGCAGCAAGCCCTCGCACAGTATGCGGCGGGCGCTGTAGGTAGATGGTCAATATAATTGCAGTTTGGCGCAACGTCAGATCAGGAACATTGTCCAACACCTGAGCCATTGCGGCGCTGTGCCACAATTGCAAAGACTGTGATTCATCCAAATTGATTGCCATAAACGATATTAAGTCGGTTTTATTTCGGTTCCGTTCTATTTTATTGAGATTTGCTTAAAAAACAAGCGGCAACCTCGCTTGTGAATATCCAGGGTCGAGACTCATGCAGAAATATCTGACCGGGTTTTGATAACTTCAAACAGGGCTCGAATTCCCTGAGCCTCTCCACCAACAACTGCCCAGGGTTTTTCGGTTGGAACCCAGCCGAACACATCAAAATGCGCCCAGGATTTGGCGTGATCAACAAAATTGGCCAAAAACAAGGCAGCCGTTATCGAGCCTGCAAATCCGCCGCTGGTGATGTGATTAATATCGGCAATTTTCGATGACAGCATGGCGTTATACGGCTTCCACAAAGGCATACGCCATAATGGATCAAATTTGTCAGTTGAGGCCTGGTTAATATCATTAGCAAGAACGTCATCATTGGTATAAAATGGTGGCAAATCAGGCCCGAGCGCTACCCGCGCTGCACCGGTTAGTGTAGCCATATCAATCAGTAATTCGGGTTTTTCCTCATCGGCAAAACTCAGGGCATCTGCAAGGATAAGCCTGCCTTCTGCATCAGTATTTCCTATCTCCACACTGGTCCCTTTGCGGCTATCCAGAATATCGCCGGGGCGAAAAGAGTTGGAAGAAATTGAGTTCTCGACGGCGGGTATCAACAAGCGAAGGGACACTGGAAGTTTCGCATCCATAATCATCCGGGCAAGCCCGATTATATTCGCTGCTCCGCCCATATCTTTTTTCATCAATGCCATGGACCCACCTGGTTTGATATTCAGGCCACCGGTATCAAAGCTGACGCCTTTTCCAACCAAAGTGATCTTTTTGTCTTTAGCTGAACCCCACCGCATATCAATCAACCGTGGAGCCGATATACTTGCTCTGCCTACGGTATGAATCATCGGGAAATTCTGTTTTAGCAATGCATCACCCTTAATTACTTTGACAAAGGCCTTATAGGGTTTTGCCAGATTTCGAACGACTTTTTCCAATTCTTCAGGTCCCAGGTCATTCGCAGGCGTATTGATGAGGTCACGGGTCAAAAAAGTAGCATTGGCAGCAGATTTTACAACCGACATTCCCACAGATTTATCGACCACTAATTTTGCCTGTCTTGGCACCATGATTTTGTATCTGGCAAATTGATAGGCACCCAGACACCAACCTAATGTGGCCAATTGCATATCAGCAATTCCGTGTTCAAACCGATAGTCACCATCGGGCAATATGCGCGAAAGTTTTGCTGTATCCATTGGCATTGATGAATTTCCCAGACCATACAACACAGCTTCAATCTTGTTTCTGCTGCCGGGAATCAGGCATAACTGGCCTTTGCGTGCAACAAATCCATTTGTTTTTGCCCAAAGTGCCGCATTTTTTGAGATCTGATTACCAATCGATCTGGTCTCCGTTGGCTTCAATGCCCAAATCGGAATGCCTCCGGATTTCTTCTCACTTATTGCCAATGCGTCCATATGAATCTTCCTGCTCAGATGCTCAATCCGGAATCCAAACCGACGGTTTTCTGGCACTCCGGTCGTTGTGAATTAACCAAGTATTAGGGTTAACAGAATATTGATCAATGCATCAGACTTTTTTCACTAATCGAGTCGCTTTAGAAAGTTTTTGAAATGAAATTCGCAATTGGACTTAAGAAAACAACCTCAGTTTTGGCGT
>JAAENI010000696.1 GCA_024224595.1 Hyphomicrobiales bacterium | reverse complement strand
GTTGCAATACTTGCAAAGATGCTGGCAATTTCTTTAAGTGTCGATATCTTACTGTCGCCGCTGTCAGGCTTCTGGGTTGGCACAACAATTACCGACCCCGGCATTACACTAGGATCAAACCATCGATGTTTAATCTGCTTGGACATTCCGTTTGGATAGACAACATGAGTTTTCCATTTATCTGCACCATCAGTATATCCGCCGGCTCTTGAAACATAATCTCCAAGGGTTTTCCCTTTTTCCCATACAATGCTTGTTGGGAAACTGACTGCGCCGGCAACCTTCACTGTGTGTGGTGTTGATGGAATAATAATTTCATCGCCAGCTGCAAGAATAATGTCATGTTCGCTGTCTGGTTTATCGAGCGCTTTTTCAAGGCTCAACGCCACATTGCCAATACTATCTTTTTCCCTGATGACTCTGGCGCCTTTTGCAAAAGCGTTTGGCTTCAGGCCTCCGGCTCGAGAAATCAAATCGCTTAAACGTTCATCCGGCCTGTCCAAAACGTATGTTCCGGGATAGCCAACCTCGCCATTAATTATTACAGATCGCTGGAGTTGCCACCATGGCATTCTGCGGATTGCAATCTGGTCTCTAGGGTGAATTACAAATTTTTGTCCATCACTCAACCATTCTTTGCCAAGCTCTACATTAATCAATTCAACTGTTTTGGCTGGTTCACTGGAGAGGTCGCGACTACTAAGCGCGTCGTAACTTAAGCGAGAAACTTCTGCATGCAGAACATCGGCGTCTTCAGAAAGACCGCCAGCCCTTAAAACCAGATCACGAAGGGTCATCCCTTCACGATAGTCAAACGAGCCGGGCTCTCTGACTGCACCGTCAATTGTTACCTGGTGTCTGTCTTGAAGATCCCAAATGGAAAAAACTTTAAGCACGTCTTGTGTCTGAAGTGGGAAATCATCAAATTCACCATCAAGTGAAATTTCAACTGTTTTGTAGATACCGTCAGCTGCTATCCTGTCGATTGTGGCGCGCTCAGTTATAGCATCGCCCCATAAACCGCCTGCAATACCAATCAAACTTTTCACGGTTTTTGTGTGTGTAAGTTCGTACTTGCCTGGTCGCTTGATACTTCCATCAATCTGTACCCAGTTTTCAAGCCGATCGGGGATGTTGTCTACAGTTACCACATCACCATCATTAATTTTGTGTATTTTTTTCTGACGTAAATCAAGGTCTCGTTGAACTCTGTCGGGAGAATTTGAGCTACGCTCATTGGGCAACAGTATCCGATCCACATGAACAATATTTGTTTCTGCATTGGGAGTAAAACCGCCAGCATATTCAATCAACTTACGCAGGCCATCTTTTGGTAAAAGCTCATAATGCATTGGTCGACGAACCTGGCCATTGATTTGAACTGAAAGTTTTCTGCCTGTAACAAAGACCGTGTCTCCGTCGCGAAGAATCTCGTCGCCATCACGCGACCCGGTTAGCAGATATTGATAAAGATCAATTGAGCCGACCTGTTCTTTGCCTCGCATAAGTTTGATGTCACGCATCGACCCATTTTCGCCTGGGCCACCGGCAGAATGTAGGGCAGTGAAAATTGTAGACAGGCTTGTCATCTCATAGGCGCCCGGCATTGCAACTTCGCCAACCACAAAAACCCTGATTGCGCGCAATGCGCCAAGGCTAACAGAAACAAATGTAGTTCCACCTTCGCCCTTGGCGTCTATTCCAGAATATGATTTGCTTAATTTGTTCCTGATGTCTCTTGTTACTTGATCAAGAGTTGAGTTAACACAAGAGATTCGTCCAGCACGTGGCAGAATTATGGAGCCATCACGATCAACAAGACGCTCGTGCCTGAATTCAACTTCGCCCCAGACATCGACAACAATTTGATCTCCAGCACCAATAAGATAATCACCGGGAACAGGCCCAAAGCTTGAAGGACTGAATAGACCAGGATCGCCCTGGAAAAAATCTGCACCAAAATATTTTGTGCTTAAAGTTTCAGGCGGCGCCTCAACAACTGGAGGAACAAAAGTTTCTTCAATGAGGCTTGCTCCAGGCAAAACCACAACAGGCGAAAGTGGTTCTACTCTTCCTGGTTCTGTTTGCTCCGAAGTTTTTTTGACGTCAAGTTTTCCTAGAAGCTCACTCTCGGTCATGCCGGTTTTGGATACAGCCTGGCGCATCAACTCCGGAGATACATCCTGGGCCATCAAAGAAGAAGCCAAACATATTATAAGTAACAGTGCGCGTTTCATACGCCCCCCTCTGTTATAAAAATCAATTT
>JAAENI010000695.1 GCA_024224595.1 Hyphomicrobiales bacterium | reverse complement strand
GGAAGCCGCGACAGTATATTAATCCGGAGAACCTGGCATTACAATGCCATTACGGAAATTAGCCCCTTGGGAAACAAGTTCCCAAAGCTATGGCGCAGTGCTGAAAAGCCTTGGCCGATAATGAAATATTAACAGACAAAATATAGCGTGTAACAATTACTTTATTAAGTGAGTGTTCCCGCAGTGGCTATGTTCCGGTTCCGACTTCTCCATCTCCTTGCGATTATTATGCCCGCTGGCGTGGCGGTGGCTGCTTACATCCAGCCTTTCGTCAAACCAAGACTGCTGTTTCTTGATCCCTTGGTTGCAGCCGTTGAAACCGAATCTTGCTGCCAGACCTATCTCGGGATCGTTTCGACACTAGGCATCATTTTGTGGGTTGCGACAGCGTCTGTGTGTTTATTTGCTGCCTATTTGATGTTTATGCAAAAGGCGCCAAGAGCGTTTGTCGAGTTTGCCTTGCTTGCCGGTTTGCTCTCGACGTGGCTTGCTTTCGATGATGTGTTTCTTGTGCACGACAACCTGGCGCCAAAGCTCGGTGTTCCGCAAAATCTTGTCCTTTTTTCAATCGCACTAGCGGCAATATTATATTGTTTACGGTGCTGGCGCGTTATTGTCAGGTCTGACGCGGTAATGTTCGGGCTGGCCACTGGATGCCTGGGAATGAGCGTGCTTATCGATGTTTTTCATTTCAGCACTGACCATTGGCCATTCCTAGTGGACAGCGGTCGGACCTTCATTGAAGACGGCTTTAAGTTTATTGGCCTGTTCTGCTGGTCGGTTTTTCATGTTATGGCAGTCGCGCGGCTCTGCGATTCTAATATTACGGCCCCTGATTTCACGGATCTTTCGCTCATTGGGTCAGATCAATCGAGTACGCTCACAACTAACGTGAATGGTGCGAAAAGGTTCGAAGGGCAATCGGTGCTTCTGCTCGGTAACTATCGCCCAACTCTATTCATAGCGAGACAATTGAAGCATCAGGGCGCGAGGGTCATCTCTGGATTGGAAGGGTGCGATCTCGGTGCGGAATATTCCCGTTACGTTGATGAAACCTGGGATCACTGCCCTGTCGAACAGGATCCAAAGGCGTTCATAAGGGCGCTTGAACAATATGTTCGCTCCCGTAAAGATATCAGCATCATTTTACCGGTGTCAGAAGAGTTTTGTCGCGCCATAGCAAATCACAAACCTGACCTTCCGGACACAATCATCGTGGCCATGAACGACGCGGAGTTGGTCAAGACCTGCCTCGACAAAACCCGCATGTTGGATCTGTGCAGTGCAATAGGTGTTCCCGTTGCCCCCTACGTCCTCGTCGACAATGCAGATGATTTGCAACGGGCTGAAACTGATATCGGTTTTCCAATGGTTGCGCGTCCGTCGATATCAGCATCCCGCATTAATCGTGAAAAAGCTGTCCGAATAAAAAACTCGACTGACCTTTCTCAGCTGCATGCCAATTGGAACGAAAATTGGGGCGGCTTGATCGTACAAAAGCAGGTGTCTGGACTCCGGAATAATATTTTTTTCGCTGCGCGCAATGGCGAAGTCTGCAGGCTATTGCAGACAAAAATCTTACGAACGGATCGATTTGATGGATCGGGCCTGGCGGTTGAGGGCATGACTGTAGAACCCGATGCGCGACTTGTCCGGTACACTGAAGCATTGGCTAAGAAACTCGATTATAGCGGCATCGGATGTGCTCAATTCCTCGTAGATGATGTGACAGGTGAAGTTTGCTTCCTGGAAAATAATCCCCGGTTTTCCGGCAGCCATGTGATCTCAGAGTATTGCGGCCTCGATCTCATAGGATTTCAAATAGCGCTGGCTCAATGCACTCTTGAACAGCAAGAATCTCGACAGCAAGGCGTTGTCGGTGTCCGCTATGGTTGGATGTCAGGGGACTTAAACGGTCTGAGACATGCCGTTCGCGGTGGGAAAATAGACGCAACTGGTGCTGTCAACTGGTTCTTCAAAGCGTTGCGCAACGGATTTACGAGTGACGTTGATATGGTACTGAGATGGGATGATCCGCTACCCGGGCTCGTGAGTATGTTTGAAACACTTCCATACGCCCTACGTCTTACCAGACGAAAATCCTGGAAACCGGGCACGTAGTTCCAGCGACTGTGCACTCCAACTTCGGATCGATCCCGACAAAGGTACTTGATGTGACACAGAATTTTTCATCCAATTTTCATTCTCAAGAGGTTTTTTGTTGTGAAACATCCAGATAGATTTCCGAACAGAGAATAGGAACATTATTTAGAGCCGCCTCAGAAAGTCACTTCCAATAATAACGGTTATTTCAGTCTGTTGCTTAGACTCAATTTGCTCTTCGCCATGGCAGGTACATCTGCTTAAAGCTCTCTTGTTGAAAGTTTGATAAATGAAAACGAAAAAGAAGATTCTCATTGTTGACCCGATTCACGAGTCGGCTTTGAAGTTATTAGAAGAGAAATACGATCTGCAAATACATATGCAGCCAGAGAATGATGTATTTATGGAATTGATTCGAAGCGCGGACGCCTTGATTCTGCGTAGCGGAGTTAAACTCACCAGAAGAATTATTGAAAATGGCATTTGTTTGCAATTAATTGCTCGTGCAGGAAATGGTTTTGATAATATTGATCTTCAAGCTGCAAGTGATATGTCCATCCCGGTATTCAACACTCCTAACACCAGTGCAATTACCGTTGCTGAACATACTTTTGCTCTCTTGTTTGCCCTTTCACGGCAACTCGTCATTGCCGATTGTCAATTGCGACAAAATTTATGGAACAAATCAGAGCTCTACGGTAGAGAACTTAACCAAAAAACCATGGGTATAGTTGGTTTAGGTGCCATTGGAATGCATGTTGCACGAATCGCAAAAGGTATTGGGATGAAAGTTATTGCCTGTGCCTCTCGTGTCGATTGTGAAAGGCGTGAAGCAATGGCGCAGATCGATATTGAACTTATGACAATTGAGAGACTCTTGGAAAGATCAGACATTGTCAGTTTACATTGCCCTCTAAATGACAGCACAAATAATCTTATTTCAGTAAAAGCTTTTACTACGATGAAAAAGTGCGCCTATTTGATAAATATGGCGCGAGGGGGAGTGGTCAATGAAAGTGATCTTTATACAGCTTTGGCAAATGGCAATATTGCTGGAGCCGGTATTGACGTATTCGAACATGAAAAAAAATATTCAAAGCTGTTTGAACTTCCAAATGTAGTTGTTACCCCTCACATTGGCGCCATGAGTGAAGAGGCTCAGGTGCAAATCGCGAAATTCATTGTCTCAAACATCGAAAAAGGTTTTTCAGGTCAACCCATTAACAACCGGTTAGTATGACATGTGAGGTTTCTTAACTGACCATTTCAATTTTCTAAATCTCATAGTCTGTGCTAACTCAACTTGCCTTATCAAAATTTGTCCGTCTTTGCACCTTCGTGGGTACTGGTCCATTTATAGAGGCTGCATTATTGGTATTTTTCTTGGGCAAATAGATTTCATTTGCCTCATCCAATTCCTGATAATTCATCAGCTCAAAAATCTCAGATAAGGGAGTAATTAGATCTTCCACATGTTCGAGGCTTTGAGATACAAAAATCGCTTGAGAAACCTCGCGCATGATCCTCACGGACGCTCGCATGTTGTGATTGGCACAAATCACCGCACTGATTCCCATTTCCTCAAGTATCTTGAAAGGGGTCTTGAAGTATGTTGTGGGTGTCGCAATCAGTGGGATTGAACCTCTCCATGCTTGTGAAAACTCTCGTATTTCGTCTGCAGTTTCCTTTTTCGAATGTATAAAAATTGCATCAGCCCCAGCATTTTCGTAACTGGTGGCTCTCTGCAGTGCATCCAATACACCGTGCCCACTGATTAGAGATTCACATCTCGCCACAATCTGAAAATCTTTGCATTGTCGAGCGTCACACATTGCGGCTAGCTTGCCACACATTTCATTCACATCCGCCAAACGCTGATTTTCGCCTATGAACGAGTTGGTTTTTGGGAAGATTTTGTCTTCGATTACAACACCAGAAATTGCTCGTTGCTCAAGCTTTTTCACCATTCTCCTGGCATTATTGAAATTTCCGTATCCTGTATCCCCATCGAATAGAATTGGAATGTCAACGGAATCAGATATTGCCTCTAAGACATCTAGATTTTGAGTAAAGGAAAGTTCATTGCTATCTCTTACGCCATATGCGGTAGAAATAGAAAGTCCGGAAGCCCATATACCAGAAAAACCGACCTCTTCCACTACCTTTGCTGACATGCCATTATGGGCCTCCATCAGGATTCCAATGTCGCTCGTATTGATAAGCTCCTTTAGAAGGCTACATTTGGATTCATGAGTGTTACTATTTTTCATTTGCATTCAAGCCTTTTCTTCAAACCAAGAAAACTCTAATTGCTTGCGGTGATTGTCGGCCGAGTGAGCAGTCGCCGCTCCGCCTGGTGCAGTGTCCACTCTGCACATGACTCCGAGGCAGTTGGTCAGGAATTTTCTGATGGTTATTTGTCAATGCCGCCATACTGATCGAGTTATGTTTATAAGTAGTTAATCTCCGTTCAATCAAAGTCCCCATTTGCCACTTTTTTGACCTCGTACATGATGTCGTAGCTTGGATAATGAAAACAGCTCGACTTTGTCGCTTTGTCCGCTTTGCTGCCATTGGTCCGATTAAGTAGGTTGAATGTTTCATATTGTTCTCTTCAGTAAAATCATTTCAATCTGCAACAATTTCCTAAATTGAATGGGAGATTTTCATGTGAATAATTGTTTCACATCATCAATATGCTTCAAAACTCACACACACTTTGGCACACACTGTAAATAATTGGCGGAATTTACTGTTTACTATCAATTGCTTAACAGTCACGCCCGTTAACTTTTAATCAGTAGGTCGACGGTTCGAACCCGTCAGGGCTCACCAAATAGTTCCCAGTAAAACAAGGCCTCAGAGACAGATTTGACGACTGTCCGGTGTCTTCAATTGTCTGAGATTTTCCGTTTAAGGCAACGCTGCAAGCATTTTTTCTATTTAAGGCAATTCAGATGGATTTGAACGCTGCCCCAGATGCCCATCGCGATGGATCAATTGATACCATCCTCGCATGTTGCGATAATGCCATCATTGGCCGTGCGGCCTTTGTGGCCATGTGAGTATTTGCCTGATGGTAGAATTTGCCACCACCTTATTTAAACAGGTGAGATGGGGTTCAGAAAAATATTCGCAGATAAAAGAAGACCGGGCGGACCCGGTCTTCGAAATTTTATGACAACAGTCTTGTTAACAAGTTGCCAGAATTTCTGAGTAGCTACACTCAGGTACATATTGCCATCACCTCTATTGTGCCGTTGCAACAGTTGTGTCAAATAGAGTTCCCTTGAGTTAGATACAATTGGATGAACAGTAATGATGAAACTTGGCACGACACTTGTATTTTTGGTTAGCTTGGCGCATAGCACCAGCGCATTTTCTCAGGCAACTGGAAAAGAGGGTAAATTTACCATTCACAATAAATCGGACAAT
This sequence comes from Hyphomicrobiales bacterium, assembly GCA_024224595.1. GTDB lineage: Bacteria > Pseudomonadota > Alphaproteobacteria > Rhizobiales > Rhizobiaceae > JAAEMP01. The sequence continues at coordinate 2,807 of JAAENI010000695.1, read as the reverse complement.
AACGTTGTTGTCGGATTTTATACCAATGATGGAGAAGGCTGGAGCGCGAATTGGCTGGAAGAGAAAATGACGCCAGGTGGTGAAATGGAAGCTGAATTTACAGCCGATAGCGGAAAATGTGAGCAAACACTCCAAATCGGATGGCTTGGAGCTGATGGCGGTGAAGTGCTTGATGATGAAATCAGCATTAATATCTGCGAAGCTTCAAATGTTTATGCTGCGGATAATGAAATATATTACGACTGATAGGTCCTGGTTTTTTGTTCAATCCTTCGTATCAAACCGTCATCGTTCCCGATTGAGCGGATTAAATGACACTGATCAATATTGCCAAAAGAGCTGGGTTGTTTGTAACCATCACCCCGGTTTTTGTCGGTACCGCTTATTTGCTTGCAGCTACAATCGGTGGATTGATCCCCTCGCCTCAAAATATCGAACGTCATTACCCCGTTGAAAACCAGCAGACATTTGATCTGTATTTGCTATCGACCGTTTTGCATGTCGATATCGCTGTACCGCTGAGCAAGGAAGTGAAACGACAATTTGCGTTCTTGAAAGATGACGGGTTCCCCCTTTCACATCCCAAATTGGACTATCTGGTTATCGGTTGGGGATCACGCAGGTTCTACACTTCAACAAAGACGCTGATGGATATCGGCCCGGGACCGGTTTATACGGCCATCACCGGTGATACTTCAGTTCTTCACATCATCCCCTCTAAGGATATTTCAAAACTCCCAGACGTCAGGAAAATTACCATAACGCAAGCAGGGTTTCGAAGCATGATGAACAATATTCGTGCAAGTTTTGCTCATTCCACCGATGGTAAACCAATGATGCTGAAAGGCATAAGCCATGGATTATCAGATGCATTCTATCAGGCAAAAGGTGGTTTCAATATATTCCGCCCCTGCAATATCTGGACAGCGAGAATGCTCAGATCAGCTGGTGTCAAAACCGGAATATGGACCCCGACAACTTATTCTTTGATGCTGTCGCTAAAATAATGCAGGATTACTCATGGCATTGAATACGAACAGTAATTGTTGCGGAGGATTATTTTGACGGCCAAGTGCCAAGAAAACCATATTTCATTGATCGACAGGATAGTATTGTTTGGGAAAAAATTAGATATAAAGAGAAAATCAACTACAATTACGATTTGTTTTGTTGTGAAAGGACAGGCAAAAAACCAGTAGTCCTGAAATTCAGTTATCTTGGAAACGTCCAATACCACAAAATTAGGCATCATGAAATTGAAACATTTAGAGTCTGTTCAGGAATACACAACGAAAACTGGTGCTGCTGAACCTGCATAAAATCGTTAAAACCTACCGGGTTTCTCTTGGCGGCAATCCGCTGGGCACAAAAACCCGTGAGGGTGACAGCCGCACGCCTGAAGAAACATACCGCATTAACTGGCGCAATGCCAAAAGTGCCTATCATCTCTCGCTGCACCTGTCCTATTCCAATTCTCAAGACCGCAGTCAAGCGCTGGTACAAGGCGTTTCACCGGGTGGTAACATCATGATACATGGCATCAAAAACGGGCTGGGTTGGTTTGGCATTGTTCATCATCTTTGGGACTGGACTGATGGTTGTATTGCCGTTACCAATAGACAAATCAGAGAGATATGGCATGCAGTGCCCAATGGTACCATTGTCGATCTTCGAACGTAACATCAAAGCCATTCTGGTATCTTTTTACTTCAACCGCCAGACTGCATATTATCGACACCCACCAATGGCAGAAAAAAGACAAACGATGAAAAAAATTGGCTTGATTGGTGGCCTCAGTTGGATCTCGACAGCGCACTATTACCGGCGCTTGAATCAGATAACCCAGGAAAAGGCCGGTGGTGTCCATTCTGTCAGCCTGGTTCTTGAGAGTGTAGACCGTCAGGACTATGTCGATGCGGTAATTCATCGGGAGGATGAAGCAGCAGCCTGCGAACAGATACTGAAGGCGGCACAATGTGTGGAAAAGGCCGGTGCTGAATTTATCGTCATTAGCTGCAACGATGTTCACCGGTTTGTGCCAGACATTAAACCCTATATCAACATCCAATTCCTGCACATTGCCGAAGTGACAGCCCAGGCTATAAAAACGCAAAACCTGAATAATGTTGCTTTGCTGGGTGTTAACAAAACCATGGACGGGGATTTTTACCAGGCAATTATGGAAAGCCATAACATTAATGTAATTATCCCCAGCCAACAGGAAAAAGCCTATATTCATGACAAGATATTTGGTGAACTAGTTGTCGATATCTTTACCCAGGATACCCGGCAGGGCTATCTCGAGATCATCAACGCCCTGGCCTCGCGGGGCGCTGAAGGTGTTATATTGGGTTGCACCGAAATTCCAATGCTTTTGGATGCACAAGATATCGCCATACCCTCATTTTCTACCACCGAACTCCACTGCAGGGCCGCGGTTGAAAAGGCGTTGGGAGAATAATTGACAGTTGACCTGGGCTGTTGCGAAAACCAAAAAGTTTGGTTCGGGTTTCCGTTGCGTGTTTGGATCTAAAATAGGATATGATCAATGATTCCAGAAGATGGATCAAGCTTCGGACGCACCGGTTGCTTCTTGCGGCGGCATCCGGGCGAGACCGAAAACATCTGCATCTTGTCAACCGTACGCCGGTCAACGCCAAAATCACGAGCCATCTGCCGGCGACTTATTCCTTTAGACCGCTTCTTGTTTACACGGAATTATTTGACAGTTTATACACGTTTACTGGCAAAGCATGATTTTCGCCGTGGTCTGTTTGACCACAAGAAAAGCATACTGAAGAAATAAT
>JAAENI010000694.1 GCA_024224595.1 Hyphomicrobiales bacterium | reverse complement strand
GTAGAGTGCATCTAGGTATCGGGCGGTCCATCTCCGATTTTGTTGAGGAAAACATCATTCAGCATGCCCTGTCGGAAATCCATCAGCGGCTTGAGAATAATGAAGAAAATGTCAGTTCCAACTTTGTTATCACCGATTTGGCCAATCGTTTGCTGCGGGCGGAAGCATCACCCATTTTGAGTCCCCAACGTGAGTTTTCCGGTTTTGTCATCATTTTTAATGAAATAACCCAGGATTTACGGAGTGAAGCGCGATCCGGGTTTTTATTGCAATCTTTTCAGCAGAAAATTCGACACTCGGTTGCCAGCATCAAATCAGCGATTGAGGTCATACGTGACTACCCCAATGTAAATGCGGCCCAACAGCAGCATTTGATGGAAATCATTCATTCAGAGTCTCAATCACTGGAGCAGTTGATTCAGCGGGAGGGCAACCATACGCTCAAACAGCCACACAACCACTGGCCTACAATGCCGATCGCCATCGCCGATCTGGTGGAAGCACTGCAAAAAAAAGCATCCGCAAAACTGGGTATTGATATACGTGCTGAATTTGAATATACCGCGCCCTGGATCAAGGTAGATACCTATGCCATTTTGATGGTCCTGCTGTTTTTCCTGCAACGTATCAGCGATACGGCGGAGGTCAGGCAATATCGTTGTGAGTACTCACAGGAGGGCGACTTTGCTTATGTGGATATCATATGGGTAGGCCAACCCATAACGATTGAAAAAATTCGACAGTGGGAAAGCATGCAGCTTGTCTTTATGAACGAACGCATGCCCTTGCATCCCAAGGAGATTTTAGAGCACCATGGAATCGAAATATGGCCCTATCGTGAGCCCCATGGGGAACAGCGCTCTTTTCTGCGTATGCATGTACCCTTATTCAGGCCCCAAGAACAGAAAGCCATACGTCGTGCCTCGGTATTACCTGAGAGCCGACCTGAATTCTACGCCTTTGATT
>JAAENI010000693.1 GCA_024224595.1 Hyphomicrobiales bacterium | reverse complement strand
GGACTTCATGCACCAGCATGGTCTTGCCGATACCGGAATACCCTGCCTCCAGCATCAGTTCCGCACGGCCCGCGCTCGTTCGCTCAAACGCCGCCAGCAATGTCTGAATTTCCAGTTCCCGGCCATATATTTTTTGGGAGATCCGCAGGTGCTGCGTGAAATCCTGCTGCCCAAGGGGAAAGGGTTCAATCGTGCCGGTGCTGCGAAGCTGATCCAGACAGCGGGACAGATCAATTTTTAAACCATGCGCGCTCTGGTAGCGTTCTTCCGCTGTTTTGGCCAACAGTTTCATCACGATCTGCGACACCGCTTCCGGGGTGCAGGTATTGAGGTGATGGGGCGGTGTCACCGGTATGGCAAGATGACAATGCACCAGCTCCAGCGTGTCCGCCGTGTCTCGGTCGTCAAACGGCAGACGGCCGGTGAGCATCTGATACAAGGTGATTCCGAGGGAGTAAAAATCGGTGCGATAATCCACCATCCGGTTCATCCGGCCGGTCTGTTCCGGCGAAATACAGGGGACGGAATTGATGAAATGATTAATATCACCTTTTGTTTCATAATTATAGGTTGCCCGCCCGAAGTCAGCAATTTTCACTTGTTTTGTTTCCGGGTTGATTAAGATATTGGAGGGTGTAATTAATTGATGGATGCGATTGTTTCGATGAATTTCGGATATCGCCTCGGTAAGTTGCCGTGCAATGGTTAAGAAATCTTCAATCTCGAAATCGTTTTCAGCGATATACGCGTCCAAGGGCATGGATTCAAAATACTCACTGACCAGGAAAACCTGTGCGTCTTGTTGAACCAAATCAATATACCGGATGATATTGTCATGCCGAAGTGTTTTGCCCATTTCAAACTCATTTATCAGTCGGGCGGCAGTCAGCGAGTTTGGAGATATATCCAGAGGTTCCTTGACAATTACCTTTTTATCTTCGGAAAAATATAGTGCGGTGTGGATTTTATAATAATCGCTTTTATGCAGTAAGTTTTCTTTTTTAAAACGTTGATCACGCATTACAAATCTAGCCCTATGATAGATAATTTTGGGATTAAAATCAATACAATATTAGGCATCCTTCATATAGGTACAACAGTAGTTGACTCTTTTAAAAGTGCCGACTTCCGCCTTCAGCCGGCTACGGCTCGCACTTACGCCCCGGATC